>NZ_JBHVJX010000050.1:0-24196 GCF_042798755.1 Streptomyces sp. NPDC057743 | reverse complement strand
GGGGGGGGGGGGGGGGGGGGGGGCGGGGTGGGCGCCCCTCAACCCCAAGCCCCCCCCACCCCCCCCCCCCGCCCCCCCCGGCCCCAGCACCACACCAACGGGGTCGATCCCCGGCACCAGGCCCACCCCCGGCGGCCCGGCACCGCCAAGGTGCCACGGGTTCAGAGGGGGCTACCCCTCCTCCCCCTCCGCATTCAACCGATGCAGCAACCGCGCCAACTCCGCAACCTCCGCCCGATCCCAGGACGCCAGATTGCACGCATACCGCGCCCGCCGAGCGGTCCGCACGCGATTGAACCGCTCCCGTCCCTCGTCCGTGATCCGCACCAACACCGCCCGCCCATCGGCCGGATCGGGCGCCCGCGCCACCAACCCCAGCCGCTCCAGCGCGTGCAGCTGACGGCTTATCGTCGCCTTCCCGACCCCGAAGAACGCGGCGAGATCGGTGGCCCGCTGCGCCCCCGCGTCGGCGAGCCGCACCAGCAACCCGTAGGCGGCCGCCTCCAGATCGGGGTGGACCTCGCGCGAGAGCTCGCCGGAGGAGGCCCGGGCCCGCCGCAGGAACACCGCCAATTCGCGTTCCAGCGCCAGGAACGCGGGGTCCACGCCCATCGGCTCGCCCTCCGCCGTGGTCCCACCGGCTCCGGTGTCCTGCACGTCAGCGCCCTTTCCCGCGTCGTCCCGCATGTCCAGCAATTCCCCCGGTGCTTCCCCGATGTTCCCCCGGTGCACTCTCCCGCGTTTCCCGCCGCCGGAAAATTTCCTTCCCGGCCAAGCAGAACCGCAGTTGGACCAGTATTTCGCAGGTTGAGACCAACGGCGGTCCGCGGACCCCTTTTACCACGGGGGTCTACGCGCGTATCGTCAGTTCTGGCATGGCCACACCAAGTGTGGCGCCGGTACCTCCCCCTCAAAAGGTCACCTCTGCTCCATCGGATTTCCCCCATCGGACCGGGATCCACCGCGATCCACCGAGATCTATGGAGGCACGCAATGCCCGTGCTCAGATCCGGCTCCCCCACCCACCGCCCCGCGCGCTCCCGTGCGGCCGTGGCCGGGATCCTGCTCACGACCGTCTCCCTCCTCGTCGGCCTGCCCGGCACGGCCGGCGCCGCGGCCGCCCGGCGCGCCCCCGAGCCCACCCATCCCGGACAGGACTGGGCCGGCTCCCAGATCGCCAAGCACGAGGGCACCAAGGGCGGCGTGCTGCCGCCGCCCTCGCTGACCGCGTCCGTCGAGGGCGTCGACGTCAGCAGCCACAACGGCAACGTAGCCTGGTCGACGCTGTGGACCTCCGGCGTGAAGTTCGCCTACGTCAAGGCCACGGAGTCCACCAGCTACACCAACCCCTCGTTCGCGCAGCAGTACAACGGCTCCTACAACTCCGGCATGATCCGCGGCGCCTACCACTTCGCGACGCCCGACACCTCCAGCGGCGCCGCCCAGGCCACCTACTTCCTCGCCCACGGCGGCGGCTGGTCCAAGGACGGCAAGACCCTGCCCGGCGCGCTGGACATGGAGTACAACCCCTACGGCGCCACCTGTTACGGCCTGAGCGCCGCGGGGCTGGTGAACTGGATGAAGGACTGGTTCGCCACCTACAAGGCGCGCACCGGACGGGACGCGGTGCTCTACACCTCCACCAACTGGTGGAAGCAGTGCACCGGCAACTCTTCCGCGTTCGGGAGCACCAACCCGCTCTGGGTCCCGCGCTACGGCTCCTCGGTCGGCGAACTCCCGGCCGGCTGGGGCTTCCACACCATCTGGCAGTACACCTCCACCGGCCCGGTGGTCGGTGACCACAACCGCTTCAACGGGGCGTACGACCGCCTCCAGGCGCTGGCCAACGGCTGACCGCACGGCGGCCCGGCCCGTCCTCCCGCAGCAGGGGGGACGGGCCGGGCCGGGCGCCGGCGCCCGGCGGCTACGCCGCCATCGGGACCTCGGGCCGCTCCCCGTTCCCGGCCGGCGCCAGGGCCAGTTCGAGCACCTGCCGGACGTCCGCGACCGGGTGCACCTCCAGCGCGGCGAGGACCTCGGCCGGGACGTCGTCCAGGTCGGGTTCGTTGCGCTTGGGGATGATCACGGTGGTGATGCCGGCGCGGTGCGCCGCCAGCAGCTTCTGCTTGACGCCGCCGATCGGCAGCACCCGCCCGGTCAGCGAGACCTCGCCGGTCATCGCGACGTCCGGGCGGACCTGACGGCCCGACAGCAGCGAGGCCAGTGCGCAGGTCATCGTGATGCCCGCGCTGGGCCCGTCCTTGGGGACGGCGCCGGCCGGGACGTGCAGATGGACGCCGCGCTCCTTCAAGTCTCCCACCGGGAGCTCCAGTTCGGCGCCGTGCGAGCGCAGGAAGGACAGCGCGATGTGCGCCGACTCCTTCATCACGTCGCCGAGCTGACCGGTCAGCTGGAGCCCGGAGGCGCCGGTCTCCGGATCGGCCAGCGACGCCTCCACGTAGAGCACGTCGCCGCCGGCCCCGGTGACCGCGAGGCCGGTGACCACGCCGGGCACCGCGGTCCGCCGCTCGGCCGGGTCCTGCGCCGACTCCGGGGTGTGATGCGGGCGCCCGATGAGCGACCGCAGCTGGTCCGCGCCGACGGTGAACGGCAGCGTCCGCTCGCCCAGTTCGTGCTGGGCGGCCACCTTGCGCAGCAGCCGGGCGAGGGACCGCTCCAGGTTCCGCACGCCGGCCTCGCGGGTGTACTCGCCGGCCAGCTTGCGCAGCGCGGCGTCCTCGACGGTGACCTCGCCCGCCGCCAGGCCGGCGCGCTCCAGTTGGCGCGGCACCAGGTGGTCGCGGGCGATGACGACCTTCTCGTCCTCGGTGTAACCGTCGAGCCGGACCAGCTCCATCCGGTCCAGCAGCGGCTCCGGGATCGCCTCCAGGACGTTGGCGGTGGCCAGGAACACCACGTCGGACAGGTCGAGTTCGACCTCCAGGTAGTGGTCCCGGAAGGTGTGGTTCTGCGCCGGGTCCAGCACCTCCAGGAGGGCGGCGGCCGGGTCGCCCCGGTAGTCGGAGCCCACCTTGTCGATCTCGTCCAGGAGGACGACCGGGTTCATCGAGCCGGCCTCCTTGACGGCCCGCACGATCCGGCCGGGGAGCGCGCCGACGTAGGTGCGCCGGTGACCGCGGATCTCCGCCTCGTCGCGGACGCCGCCGAGCGCGACCCGGACGAACTTCCGCCCCATGGCGCGCGCCACGGACTCGCCGAGCGAGGTCTTGCCGACGCCGGGCGGCCCCACGAGCGCCAGCACGGCGCCCCCGCGCCGGCCGCCGACGAGCCCGAGCCCCCGGTCGGCCCGCCGCTTGCGGACCGCCAGGTACTCGGTGATCCGCTCCTTGACGTCCGCCAGCCCGGCGTGGTCGGCGTCCAGCACGGCCTTGGCGCCGGCGATGTCGTAGGCGTCCTCGGTGCGCGCGTTCCAGGGCAGCTCCAGGACGGTGTCCAGCCAGGTGCGGATCCAACTGCCCTCGGGGCTCTGGTCGCTGGCCCGCTCCAGCTTGTCGACCTCCTTGAGGGCGGCCTTGCGCACCTCGTCCGGCAGGTCGGCGGCCTCGACCCGGGCGCGGTAGTCGTCGCCCTCGTCCTCCGGGTCGCCGTTGAGCTGGGCCAGTTCCTTGCGGACCGCCTCCAGTTGGCGCCTCAGCAGGAACTCCCGCTGCTGCTTGTCGACGCCCTCCTGGACGTCCTTGGCGATGGACTCGGCGACGTCCTGCTCGGCCAGGTGGGAGCGCAGCACCTCGGTGGCGTACTTCAGGCGGGCCACCGGGTCGGCGGTCTCCAGGAGTTGGAGCTTCTGCTCGATGGTGAGGAAGGGCAGATAGCCGGCGTTGTCGGCGAGCGTGGGGACGTCGTCGATGCCGGTGACGCGGTCCACGACCTGCCAGGCGCCGCGCTTGCGCAGCCAGCTGGTGGCCAACGCCTTGTACTCCGTGACGAGTTCGGCGACCGCGCCCGGCGGGGGCTCGGGGGCCTGCTCCTCGATGGTGGTGCCCTCGACCCAGAGGGCGGCGCCCGGTCCGGTGGTGCCGGAGCCGATCCGCACCCGGCCCAGGCCCCGGATCAGGGCGCCCGGGTCGCCGTCGGACAACCGGCCGACCTGCTCGATCCGCCCGAGCGTGCCGGTCGCCGCGTACGTCCCGTCGATCCGTGGCACCAGCAGCACCCGTGGCTTGGTGCCCGAGGGGGCGGCGGCCTGGGCGGCCTCCACCGCGGCGCGCACCTCGGCGTCGGACAGGTCCAGGGGCACCACCATGCCGGGCAGGACGACCTCGTCGTCGAGGGGCAGCACGGGCAGGGTGAGCGGTGTGGACGCCGACTCAGCAGTCATGATCTCCCCTTCGGCAAGCAAGTTGAGCTTTACCCACTCAATGCCGGGGAGCCGCCGGTTGTTCCCCGCCGCCTGTTCGCCCTGAGCGATCAGCGCGGGGCAACTCGGTTACGGGGCAGGGCGCATGGCCGCCGCGGGAGGGACGCCGTCACCAGTGGGCGGGGCGGCGCAGCCCCCGCGGCAGCCGGGTGCGCGCATCGCCCCGGGCGGCGTTCACCTGGGCCTGCGTCAGGAAGAGCCCGTCGGTGAGGTCGGCGCCGCGCAGATCGGCGTCCCGGAAGTCCGCGCCGATCAGGTCCGCGCTCCGCAGGTCCGCGCCTTGCAGGTCGGCGGCGATCAGGTACGCGCCGCGGAGGTTGGCGCCCCGCAGGTCGGCGCCCTTCAGCCGGGCCCCCATCAGGTCCGCACCCCGCCGCTCCTTCTTACGGCCCGGGACCTTCGCCCGGACCGCCTCGCTGACCCGCAGCAGCAGGACGTTGACCTCGCCGCGGTGCCCGGCCACGTCCACCGCGGCCAGTTCCTCGGCACTCCCCAGGGTCAGCCGCTCGGTCTTCTCCAGGGCCGCGCGCAACTCCTCCCGCACCGGGCGGGATTGGGGTAGCGCCACCGCCTCCGTGAGGTACCAGAGCAGCTCGTGGAGCTGGCGCATCACGGCGAACGCGGCAAACATCGGCCGGGCACTTCCGGGCTCGCTGCGCCAGTCCCGCCCCTCGAAGGTGACCTGGGAGACCTTCTGCCCGGCACCGAAGCACTCGAAGACCGTGCAGCCGGAGAAGCCGCGCTGCCGCAGGTCCTGGTGGATGCCGCAGCGGAAGTCGGTCGCCAGGTTGGGGCAGGGCCGCCCGGCCTCCTTGTCGAGGGCGAAGTCCGCGGACCGGGCGAACGGCAGCGCCACACAGCACAGCCCGAAGCAGTTACCGCAGTCGGAGCGCAGCGGCAGCCGGTCGACCTCCGGGGCCTGCGAAGGGGCGGACGCGCGGTCCTGGGCGGGGCGGCGCTCGTGCGACACGTTCTCAAACTCCTGCGGCCGGCGGTCGCGCTTCCGTTGCGGCGCCCGCGAGGAACCCCATTCTCCGGGATCGGCACCGCCGGAGCTGCCCAGGTCAGTTCGTCCGGGGTCAGGGCGTCCGGGGTCAGGGCGTCCGGGGTCAGGGCGTCCGGGACGCCCGCAGCGCCGGGTGGCCCAGGTCGCCCAGCAGCGGGGCGGGCCCGGAGCGCTGCGCCCGCCAGTGCCGGAGCAGCGGCCAGGCGGCCACGCCCAGGACGAACGCGAGCAGATGGCCCCAATCGGTCATCGGGTCCAAGGAGTCGAGCAGCCCGGCCACCGCCTGGTAGCCGGCCGCGGCCACCAGGGGCCAGCGCGCCCAGGCCGGCAGCAGCCCGGCGAGCGCCCCGATACAGGTCATCACGCCGAAGCTGATCCCGTAGTCGAGGCGGTGCAGCGAGCTGTCCGGCAGCGACCCGGCGGCGACCGAGAAGCCCACCGGCATCTCGGTCGCGACGGTGGCCAGCGCATGGCCGCCGAAGAACACCACCGCGGTGCGCACCCCGCCGATCCGCCGCTCCAGGGCGGTCACCACGAACAGGAAGGCCAGCGCGAACCCCGAGGTCACCCCGCCGGCGATCCACAGCGCGCTGGCGACCAGCACCAGCAGCGGCGCCTGCGCGAGATGGGTCACGTCCGTACTGGAGCCCTGGAGCAGCGTGGCGACCACCGTGGGGTCGCCGTGGTCGGCGTAGAGCGAGGTGGCCACGAGCAGCAGCGCGTAGCAGAAGGTGAAGGGGGTGCCGGTGGGGGTGGGGAGCAGCCGCCAGGGGCGCAGGCCCCGCCAGGGGCGGCGGGCCGGGGCGCCCACCGGTGCGGGGGCGGCCCCGGCCCCGCGCTGACGGGGCAGACCGGCGAGCAGCGCCGGGGCCGCGCCGCCGGGGCCGGCCGCGGCCGGGTCCGAGCCGTCGACCGGGGCGCCGCCGACCGGCTCCACCACACTCGTCATCCCAGGTCCTCTCCCCGCCCCGCGCACCGTTCGCGCTCCACTGTGCCCGGCCAACCCATGAGTCAGCTGTGTGAGTGATATCCGTCACGAACGACAACCCCCGTGCGGTGCACCGGTGTTGCACCGCCTACGGGCGGTGACCCCCGTCGCCGGTGGACCGATCCGAGGGGACGTTGCTAAAGATGGCCGCATGGCTCCCGTTCACCCCTGGCATCCGCACGCCGGCGCCGAGCCGGCCGTCCGCACCCTGGACCGTCGCGAGGGCCCCCACGGGGAGGTGGTGCTCCGGCGGCGCGACCCGGCCGGGGCGGCCCCCGGGGCGGCCGACCCGGTCTACGAGATCATCGCCAACGGCTGCTTCCTGATGGACACCTCCGACGGGCGTTCCGAGCGGCTGCTGGTCGACGCGGCGCTCGGCGCGCTGCCGCCGGACCGCCCCCACCCCTCGGTGTTGATCGGCGGACTCGGCGTGGGTTTCTCGCTGGCCCGGGCGGCCGCCGAGCCGCGCTGGGGCCGGATCGCGGTCGCCGAGCGGGAGGCGGCGGTGATCGACTGGCACCGCGACGGCCCGCTGGCCACGGTCTCCGGCCCGGCGCTGACCGACCCGCGCACCGCGGTCCTGCACACCGACCTGCTGGCCCACCTGCGCACCGACGCCGCCCAACACCCTTACGACGCCCTGTGCTTGGACATCGACAACGGCCCCGACTGGACCGTCACCGACGACAACGACACCCTCTACTCCCCCGCCGGACTGGCCGCCTGCCGCGCCGCGCTGACCGACGGCGGGGTGCTCGCGGTGTGGTCGGCCCAGCCGTCCCCGGCGTTCGAACGGGCGCTGGAAAACGCCGGATTCGGGGGCGTACGCACCGAAGAGATCCCGGTTGCCCGAGGCGTCCCGGACGTCGTCCACCTCGCGCTCCGGTCCGCGTAGGGCGCGTAGCCGACTGTCACATCATGCCCTTACGCTGCTGCCCAGCAAGACGCGACAAGACGCGACCACGCAGGGCACATGCAGGGGCGGGCGATGGACCAGACTCAGACAACCCAGGGCGGCACCACCGCGGCCACGCCGGGCGCCCAGCGCCGGGTGCTGGTCGTGGAGGACGATCCGACGATCGTCGACGCCATCGCGGCCCGGCTGCGCGCCGAGGGCTTCCAGGTGCAGACGGCCACCGACGGCCCGGCGGCGGTGGACACCGCCGAGGCGTGGCAGCCGGACCTGCTCGTCCTCGACGTGATGCTGCCGGGCTTCGACGGCCTGGAGGTGTGCCGCCGGGTGCAGGCGCAGCGCCCGGTGCCGGTGATGATGCTCACCGCCCGGGACGACGAGACCGACATGCTGGTCGGCCTCGGCGTCGGCGCCGACGACTACATGACCAAGCCGTTCTCCATGCGGGAGTTGGCCGCCCGGGTGCACGTGCTGCTGCGCCGGGTCGAGCGGGCCGCGCTGGCCGCGCACACCCCGCGCAGCGGCATCCTGCGGCTGGGCGAGCTGGAGATCGACCACGCCCAGCGCCGGGTCCGGGTGCGCGGCGCCGACGTCCACCTCACCCCCACCGAGTTCGACCTGCTGGTCTGCCTGGCGAACACCCCCCGCGCGGTGCTCTCCCGCGAGCAGCTGCTGGCCGAGGTCTGGGACTGGGCGGACGCCTCCGGCACGCGCACGGTCGACAGCCACATCAAGGCGCTGCGCCGCAAGATCGGCGCCGAGCGCATCCGCACGGTCCACGGCGTCGGGTACGCCCTGGAGACCCCGCCGGCATGACGCTTCGGTGGCGGCCGCGCGCACGGGACCTGTGGGACAGGTTCTGGGAGGCGTTGCGGCCGCTGGACCCGTACCGCTCCGTCAAGGCCGCGCTCGGCGCGCTGGTGATCGTCTCGGTGATCATCACCACACTCCTGGTGTTCGTGGCGATGCACTCGGCGACCGAGCTGCGGGTGATCACGGTCTTCTCGATCATCGCCTCGCTGCTGATCACCCAGTTCGTGGCCACCGGCCTGACCGCCCCGCTCGGCGAGATGACCGAGGTGACCGGTGCGATGGCGCACGGCGACTACACCCGCCGGGTGCGCGCCGGCCGCCGCGACGAGTTCGGCGACCTGGCCGACGCCTTCAACCGCATGGCCGCCGACCTGGAAGCGGTGGACACCCACCGCAAGGAACTGGTCGCCAACGTCTCGCACGAGCTGCGCACCCCCATCGCGGCGCTGCGCGCGGTGCTGGAGAACGTCGTCGACGGCGTCTGCGAGCCGGACTCGGACACCATGCGCACGGCCCTGAAGCAGACCGAACGCCTGGGCCGCCTGGTGGAACACCTGCTGGACCTGTCCCGTTTGGACAACGGCGTGGTCCCGCTGCACGCCCGACGCTTCGAGGTCTGGCCATACCTGTCCGGGGTGCTCAAGGAGGCCAACATGAGCCGCGGCGCCTCCACCCTCTCCGGCGTCACCGGCTCCGGCACCCACACCCGTGCCGACGTCCACCTCCACCTCGACGTCTCCCCGCCGGAGCTGACCGCGTACGCCGACGCCGAGCGGCTCCACCAGGTCGTCGCCAACCTCATCGACAACGCGATCAAGCACAGCCCGCGGCACGGCCGGGTCACCGTGCGGGCCCGCCGCGGCGACGGACCGGAGAGCCTGGTGCTGGAGGTCCAGGACGAGGGCCCCGGCATCCCGGAGTCGGAGCGCTACCGGGTCTTCGAGCGGTTCAACCGCGGCGGCCCCGGCACCTCAGGACCGGGCACCGACGGCGGGACGGGGTTGGGCCTGGCCATCGCGCGCTGGGCGGTGGACCTGCACGGCGGGCGGATCGGGGTGGCCGAATCACCCCGGGGTTGCCGGATCCGCGTCACCCTTCCGGGGCTCACGTCATCCCGGGGCTGACGTCGGCTGACGTAGGGTCGGTGGTCGGAGCACTGATTTCCGGGGTGCTACGGCGATGCGCGCTACCCGCACGCGGGCAAACCCCGTGTGTTTCCCGCCAAGTCAGACCCTGAAACCCTTCGGTGAATGTGACGTGCGCGACGAGTGACCCTCCCGGACTGCACCAAAGGTCACAAGAGGCGTAGCCTTTATTCCCGCTGTCCACCACCTTAGGAAGCGGAAGAGGGCGGTTGCCGCCGTGTCGCTACAGTCCCCCAACAGTGCGAGTGTCTCGACCGAACAGGAAGCGCAGCGGAACAATCCCGCTGCGGCGTTCGGTTCCAACGAGTGGCTCGTCGACGAGATCTACCAGCAGTACCTCCAGGACCCGAACTCGGTAGACCGAGCCTGGTGGGACTTCTTCGCCGACTACAAGCCGGGCGGCGCCACCGCGCCGAACCAGCCGGCAGCAGGCGCTGCTCCGGCAGCCCCGGCCCCGTCGGCACCTGCCCCGGCGGCCCCCGCCGCGGACGGGCCGAAGCCCCCCGCCCAGCCGGCCACCCCGGCCAAGCCGGCCGCTGCTGCGCCCGCGCCGGCCAAGGCCGCTCCCGCGAAGCCCGCGGCGAAGGCCGCCCCGGCGAAGAGCGCGCCCACCGGCGAGGCTCCCGCGGGCCCCGAGCTCGTCACCCTGCGCGGCCCGTCGGCCGCCGTTGCGAAGAACATGAGCGCGTCCCTGGAGCTGCCGACGGCCACGTCCGTCCGCGCGGTCCCGGTGAAGCTGCTGTTCGACAACCGCATCGTCATCAACAACCACCTCAAGCGCGCCCGCGGCGGGAAGGTCTCCTTCACGCACATCATTGGGTACGCGATGGTGCAGGCCCTCAAGGCCATGCCGTCGATGAACTACTCCTTCGCGGAGAAGGACGGCAAGCCGACGCTGGTCAAGCCGCCGCACATCAACCTCGGCCTGGCCATCGACCTGGTCAAGGCGAAGGGCGAGCGCCAGCTGGTCGTCGCGGCCATCAAGAAGGCCGAGACGCTGAGCTTCTTCGAGTTCTGGCAGGCGTACGAGGACATCGTCCGCCGGGCCCGGGACAACAAGTTGACGATGGACGACTTCACCGGGGTCACCGCGTCGCTGACGAACCCCGGCGGCATCGGCACCGTCCACTCCGTGCCGCGCCTGATGCCCGGTCAGTCCATGATCATGGGCGTCGGTTCGATGGACTACCCGGCCGAGTTCCAGGGCACCTCGCAGGACGCCCTGAACAAGCTGGGCGTCTCCAAGGTCATGACGCTGACCAGCACCTATGACCACCGGGTGATCCAGGGCGCCGCCTCCGGCGAGTTCCTGCGGGTCATGAGCCAGCTGATGCTCGGCGAGAACGAGTTCTACGACGACATCTTCAAGTCGCTGCGGATCCCCTACGAGCCGATCCGTTGGATGCGGGACATCGACGCCTCGCACGACGACGACGTCACCAAGGCCGCCCGGGTCTTCGAGCTGATCCACTCCTACCGGGTCCGCGGCCACGTCATGGCCGACACCGACCCGCTGGAGTACCACCAGCGCAAGCACCCCGACCTGGACATCACCGAGCACGGCCTCACCCTGTGGGACCTGGAGCGGGAGTTCGCGGTCGGCGGCTTCGCCGGCAAGTCCATGATGAAGCTGCGCGACATCCTCGGCGTGCTGCGCGACTCGTACTGCCGCACCACCGGCATCGAGTTCATGCACATCCAGGACCCCAAGCAGCGCAAGTGGATCCAGGACCGGGTCGAGCGCCCGCACAAGTCCCCCGAGCGCGACGAGCAGCTGCGCATCCTGCGCCGGCTGAACTCCGCCGAGGCGTTCGAGACGTTCCTGCAGACCAAGTACGTCGGCCAGAAGCGGTTCTCGCTGGAGGGCGGCGAGTCGGTCATCCCGCTGCTGGACGCGGTCATCGACTCCGCGGCCGAGGCGCGGCTGGACGAGGCCGTCATCGGCATGGCCCACCGCGGCCGGCTCAACGTGCTCGCCAACATCGTCGGCAAGTCCTACGCGCAGCTCTTCCGGGAGTTCGAGGGCAACCTCGACCCGAAGTCGATGCACGGCTCCGGCGACGTGAAGTACCACCTGGGCGCCGAGGGCACCTTCACCGGCCTGGACGGCGAGCAGATCAAGGTCTCGCTGACCGCCAACCCCTCCCACCTGGAGGCCGTTGACCCGGTCGTCGAGGGTGTCGCCCGCGCCAAGCAGGACATCATCAACAAGGGCGGCACGGACTTCACCGTCCTGCCGATCCAGCTGCACGGTGACGCGGCGTTCGCCGGCCAGGGCGTGGTCGCCGAGACGCTGAACATGTCGCAGCTGCGCGGCTACCGCACCGGCGGCACGGTCCACGTCGTCATCAACAACCAGGTCGGCTTCACCGCCGCCCCGGAGTCCTCGCGTTCGTCGATGTACGCGACCGACGTGGCCCGCATGATCGAGGCGCCGATCTTCCACGTCAACGGCGACGACCCCGAGGCCGTCGTCCGGGTCGCCCGGCTCGCCTTCGAGTTCCGCCAGGCGTTCAACAAGGACGTGGTCATCGACCTCATCTGCTACCGCCGCCGCGGCCACAACGAGCTGGACAACCCGGCCTTCACCCAGCCGCTGATGTACGACCTGATCGACAAGAAGCGCTCGGTGCGCAAGCTCTACACCGAGTCGCTGATCGGCCGGGGCGACATCACCCTCGAAGAGGCGGAGCAGGCGCTCCAGGACTTCCAGGGCCAGTTGGAGAAGGTCTTCACCGAGGTCCGCGACGCCACCACGGCGCCCGGTGCGGTGGAAGTCCCGCAGCCGCAGGCGGAGTTCCCGGTCCACGTGGACACCGCGGTCTCCCAGGAGGTCGTCAAGCGGATCGCCGAGTCCCAGGTCAACATCCCCGAGAACATCACCGTCCACCCGCGTCTGCTGCCGCAGCTGCAGCGCCGGGCGACGATGGTCGAAGAGGGCACGATCGACTGGGGCATGGGCGAGACCCTGGCCATCGGTTCACTGCTGATGGAGGGCACCCCGGTCCGGCTCGCCGGCCAGGACTCCCGCCGCGGCACCTTCGGCCAGCGCCACGCGGTGCTGATCGACCGGGAGACCGGCAACGACTACACCCCGCTGCTGTACCTGTCCGAGGACCAGGCGCGGTTCAACGTCTACGACTCGCTGCTCAGCGAGTACGCGGCGATGGGCTTCGAGTACGGCTACTCGCTGGCCCGTCCGGACGCGCTGGTGATGTGGGAGGCGCAGTTCGGCGACTTCGCCAACGGCGCGCAGACCGTCGTCGACGAGTTCATCTCGTCCGCGGAGCAGAAGTGGGGCCAGACCTCCGGCGTCACCCTGCTGCTGCCGCACGGCTACGAGGGCCAGGGCCCGGACCACTCCTCGGCCCGGATCGAGCGCTTCCTCCAGCTCTGCGCGCAGAACAACATGACCGTCGCGATGCCGACGCTGCCGTCGAACTACTTCCACCTGCTGCGCTGGCAGGTGCACAACCCGCACCACAAGCCGCTGGTCGTCTTCACCCCGAAGTCGATGCTGCGTCTGAAGGCCGCGGCGTCGAAGGCGGAGGAGTTCACCACCGGCGGCTTCCGGCCGGTCATCGGCGACAGCACGGTCAAGCCCGAGGACGTCCGCAAGGTCGTCTTCTGCTCCGGCAAGGTCTACTACGACCTGGAGGAGGAGCGGACCAAGCGCGGCGCGAACGACACCGCCCTGGTCCGGATCGAGCGGCTGTACCCGCTGCCCGGCAAGGAACTCCAGGCGGAGATCGCCAAGTTCCCGAACGCCGAGAAGTACCTGTGGGCGCAGGAGGAGCCGGCGAACCAGGGTGCCTGGCCGTTCCTCGGCCTCAACCTGATCGACCACCTGGACCTGGCGGTCGGCGCCGACGTCCCGCACGGTGAGCGCCTGCGTCGCATCTCGCGGCCGCACGGCTCGTCGCCGGCGGTCGGTTCCGCCAAGCGGCACCAGGCCGAGCAGGCCCAGCTGGTGGCGGAGGTCTTCGACGCGTGAGCGTCTAGTCCGTGACCGAAGGTCCCGAAGGGCCCGTTCCCACTCAGGTGGGGCGGGCCCTTCGGGCTGTCCGGGGTCGGCGCCGGTGCCCGCGCCCCGTGGCACGGGTGGTCCGCGCGGCTGCCTATCCTGGCCGCAATGTCCCTTTGACCTGCTGGAGAGCACGTGTATTTCACCGACCGCGGCATCGAGGAGCTGGAGAACCGGCGCGGCGAGGAGGAGGTCACCCTCGGGTGGGTGGCCGATCAGCTCCGGACCTTCGTCGACCTCAACCCGGACTTCGAGGTGCCGGTGGAGCGGCTGGCCACCTGGCTGGCCCGGCTGGACGACGAGGACGACGAGTAGGGCGGCGAGCAGGGCGAGTTGAGGGCCGGGGCCGGTCGTCACCTAGGGGAACGGGAGGGGCGTATCAGGGCACGGTCGGGGTTGGGCCCGCTTGACTCCCCCGGACTGCGATATATCGTGTCTAACGAAGACGCGATATGTTGCGTTGTCCGCCTACCCAGGGGAGGCCAGGTATGTCAGCCCAGTCCGAGTGGACGGTCTCCGGGCCGCGCACGTTGGAGTTCACCGAGCCCGTCAGGACGCTGACCGTGCGCCTGGTGGGCGGCACCGTCAACGTCGTCGGCACCACCGAGGACGGCCCCGCCCGGCTGGAGGTCTCCGCGGTGGACGGCCCGCCGGTGTCGGTCTCCTACGAGGACGGCACCCTCTCCGTCGGCTATGACGACCTGCCCTGGAAGGGCTTCTTGAAGTTCCTCGACCGCAGGGGCTGGCAGCGCAGCGCGGTGGTCTCGGTGACGGTGCCGGCCGCCACCCGCGTCGAGGTCGGCGTGGTCGGCGCCGGCGCGGTCGTCTCCGGCATCTCCGGCCCCACGGAGCTGCGCGGGGTCAACGGGGACGGCACCCTGGTCGGCCTCTCCGGCCCGGTCCGCGCCGACACCGTCGGCGGCAACGTCGAGGCCCAGGCGCTCACCGGCGACCTCCAATTCCACTCCGTCTCGGGCGACTTGACGGTCATCGACGGCACCGGCGGCGCGGTCCGCGCCGAGTCCGTCAGCGGCGACATGGTGCTGGACCTGGATCCGGCGGCCGGCGCGGAGATCGAACTGACCACGGTCTCCGGCGAGATCGCCATCCGGCTGCCCGACCCGGCCGACGCCAAGGTGGACGCGGGCACCACCACCGGCGCGGTCACCAACGCCTTCGACGACCTCCGGGTCACCGGCCAGTGGGGCGCCAAGCGGATCGCCGGCTCGCTGGGCGCCGGCACCGGCCGGCTCCGGGCCACCACGGTCTCCGGCGCCCTGGCCCTGCTGCGCCGCCCCGCCTACGAGGAGCCGGACGGCCCGGCCGGCACACCGGGCGAAGGCCCCTCCCCCACGACCCCGCCCGTCGGGAAGAAGGTGCTCTGAGCATGCCCCCCGTCTTCGCCCACGGCCGCCTGCGGCTCTACCTCCTCAAGCTGCTCGACGAGGCCCCGCGGCACGGCTACGAGATCATCCGCCTCCTGGAGGAGCGCTTCCAGGGGCTCTACGCCCCGTCCGCCGGTACGGTCTACCCCCGGCTGGCCAAGCTGGAGGCCGAGGGCCTGGTGTCCCACACCACCGAGGGCGGCCGCAAGGTCTACTCCATCACCGACGCCGGCCGCGCCGAGCTCGCCGACCGCGGGGGCGAACTGGCCGATCTGGAGCTGGAGATCCGGGAGTCGGTGGCGGCGCTCGCCTCCGACATCCGCGAGGACGTCAGCGGTTCGGCCCGCGATCTGCGCCGGGAGGTCAAGGAGGCCGCCCAACAGGCCCGCGCGGGCGGCCAGCAGGGCAACGCGAAGGCCGGCGCCAAGGCCGGCCGCGGGGCCCCGGGCGGGCGCCCGTTCCCGGAAGCCTCGGACTACTTCGACGGCGCGTACGGCGACAAGGACGCCTGGCGGCAGGCGAAGGAGGAGTTCCGGCGCGCCAAGGAGGAGTGGAAGGAGCAGGCCCGCCGGGCCAAGGAGGAGAGCCGGCGCGCCAGGCAGGACGCCCAGCGGGCCCGCAAACAGGCCAGGGACGCCCAGGTGTTCGCCCGCGAGGAGGTCCAGCGGGTGATCCGCAGCGTCCAGGAGCAGGCCCAGGGGGCGGTGCGCACCGGGGACTGGTCGTCGGCGGTGAAGGAGGCGCTGGCCGAGGTCTCCCGCGAGGTCGGCCGCTTCACGGGCGCCCCGTCCGGCGCCGGCGAGCGCGACGGCGCCGCGGACGGCCCGCGGGTCACCGTCGAGCGGGTCGATCTCGCCAAGGAGGCCCCGGAGTCGGCGCCCCCGCAGGAGACCGCCCCGCCGGCCGCCGAGGCGGCGCACGCTCCGCCGGAGCCGGCCGCGCCCGCCTGGGCCGCCGAGCCCGCCAGCGGCGATCCGGCCCGCGACTTCGACCGCCTGCTGGACCGCTTCCGCGACGACCTGCGGGACGCGGCCCGCGACCACGGCATCACCGCGGAGCAATACACCGAGTCCCACCGCCGGTTGGCGTCGGCCGCCGCCCACATCGGCACGCTGCTGCGCCGGCCCGAGGCGGGCGACGACGCATCGGCCGCCGACCAGGGCGCGGGCGACGGCACCGGGACCGGCCGGGGGGCGTAGGCGGACGGCGGCCCCGGGGCCGGGCGCCCGCGTTGCGCTCCTCCGGCCCGGGGCCACCGTTGCGCCCTCCCCTCGGGCGCTCAAGTCGCGCCCCTTGGAGGCCCAAGCCGCGTTCGGCGGCCCAAGTCCCGCCCTCAGCCCGCGCGTTCGGCGGGCGGCCGGGCCAGCGCCCCCGCCACCGCCTCGTACGTCACCCCGCGGCCGGCGAGCACCG
The DNA here is from genome assembly GCF_042798755.1 of Streptomyces sp. NPDC057743. Classification (NCBI taxonomy): domain Bacteria; kingdom Bacillati; phylum Actinomycetota; class Actinomycetes; order Kitasatosporales; family Streptomycetaceae; genus Streptomyces; species Streptomyces sp. NPDC057743. The sequence continues at coordinate 8,131 of NZ_JBHVJX010000050.1, read as the reverse complement.
CACCGGCCGGCCCGGAGCGGGCGGTGAGCGCCAACAGCAGGTGCTCGTCGCCGACGTGCCGGTCGCCGCGGCCGAGCGCGATCCGCAGGGCGCGCTCCAGCACCGCCTTGCCCTCCGGCGCGAACGCCCGGCGCATCCGCTTGCCGCGCCCGCCCCGGCGGCCGCCGGCGGCCAACGCCCCGGCCCCATGCGTCTCCTCCACCCGCGCGATCACCTCCTCGATGTCGATCCCGAGCCCGGCCAGCGCCGCCGCATCGGCCGCCGAGAGGCCGGCCCGGCGCCGGTCCGCCGCCAGATCGTCGGCGAGCGCCGCCCGTTGCACGCCGAGCCCGTCGAGCGCCGCGGCGGCCGGGGTGTCCCGGCGGTCCAACACCGCCAGCAGCAGCTCCGGTTCGCCGATGGTGTCGCTGCCGGTGCGCTCCGCGTGCGCGACGGCGTCGCGCACCACCGCCCGCGCCCCGGCCGTGAGCCTCTCGAACATCAACGCCTCCCGTGCTTCTTGTGGACCGCCTGCCGGCTGACCCCCAGTTCGGCGGCGATCTCCTGCCAGGACCAGCCCTTCGCGCGGGCGCTGCGCACCTGTACGGCCTCCAACTGCTCCAGCAGTCGGCGGAGCGCGGCGACGGCGCGCAGCCCGGCCCGCGGGTCCGGGTCGCCCGCCCGCGCGGCGAGATCCGTTGCTTCGGTCATGATGTCAACGTAGGTTGACAGACAGGGGTGCGTCAACCCTGATTGACGCTTCTCTTTGGGTCCGCACCCTAAATCCCTTGACCTCAACCGCACTTGAGGGATCAGGCTCGTGGCGTACTCAGGAGAGCCCGCCCCCCGCGCGAACGGAGCCGCCATGCCCCCGACCCACCCCGCCCCGACCGTCGAGTTCCCGGACGTCCGGCGGCCCGACGCCGGCACCGTCCTGATCAGCCCCTGGCTGGTGCCGGACGCCCGTTTCCAACGCCCGGCGGCCGACGCGGTGTTGGCCGCCTGGGAGGGCCAGCCCCGCCCGGCCGCGATGCTGGCGCTCACCACCTTCCTGAGCACCGACGGCGGTCACGTCCTCAACTACGCGCAGTGGACCGACGACGCGGCCCACCGGGAGTGGGTGCTCACCCGGCGCCCCGCGGCCATCGCCCCCATCGACGAGGCCCTCCCCGGCATCCGCCGCCCGGGCGTGATCCGTTACCGCCACTACCGCAGCCATGTCGCCGGGGAACGCGCCACGCGGACACCGGAGTTCGTGGTGACCCCGACGTTCGCCACCACCGGAGTCCAGGCCCAGCGCGCCCTCGCCGACACCGCGCTCCGGAAGCTGGCCGAGGAGCCCGTCCCGGGGCTGCTCGGCGCCCACTTCCACCTCTCCCAGGACGGCCGCCGGGTGCTCAACTTCGGCGAGTGGCGGGACCGTTCGGCCTGGCTGGCGTTTATCGGCAGCGCCGCTCCGGCCCAACTGCGGGCGGCGATCGAGGCCCTGCCCGGGGTCGCCCCCACCCCGGCGGTGCCGGCGGACGAAGCGGCCGCGGGCACGCCCGGCGTGCTGGCCGTGCCCGCCTACGTACTGCACCGGAGCCTGGTCAACGTCCCGTCGCCGGGGCGCGGTTGACGCCCCCTCCGGGACCGGTGCCGACGGCTCAGACCGTCAGCACGACCTTCCCGAAGAGCTCACCCTCCGCCATCTTCGCGAAGCCCTCGCGCGCCCGGTCCAGCGGCAGCGTCGAGTCGATCACCGGCCGGATGCCCTTGGCGGCGCAGAAGTCGAGCAGCCCGGACAGCTCCTCCTTGCTGCCCATGGTGGAGCCGACGACCTTCAGCTCCAGGAAGAAGATCCGGTTCAACTCGCCGCTCTGGGGCGTGAAGCCGCTGGTGGCGCCCGAGATGACCAGGGTGCCGCCGGGCCGCAGCGACCTGATCGAGTGCGACCAGGTGGCCGCGCCGACCGTCTCGATCACCGCGTCCACCCGCCCGGGCAGCCGCTCGCCGGTCGGGAACGCCGCCTCGGCGCCCAGCTCCACGGCGCGCTTGCGCTTGGCCTCGTCCCGGCTGGTGGCGAAGACCCGCAGGCCCGCGGCGGCGCCCAGCACGATGGCGGCGGTCGCCACCCCGCCGCCGGCGCCCTGGACCAGCACGCTGTCGCCGGGCCGGACCCCGGCGTTGGTGAACAGCATCCGGTACGCGGTCAGCCAGGCGGTGGGCAGGCAGGCCGCCTCCTCGAAGGAGAGCCCCGCGGGCTTGGCCAGGACGTTCCAGGTGGGCACGGTGACCCGCTCGGCGAAGGTGCCCTGGTAGCGCTCGGTGAGGATGGAGGGCTTCTCGTCGGGGCCGACGCCGTGGCCGGTCTGCCCGATGACGGAGTGCAGGACGACCTCGTTGCCGTGCTCGTCGATGCCGGCGGCGTCGCAGCCGAGGATCATCGGGAGCGACTCCTCGGTGATCCCGACGCCGCGCAGCGTCCACAGGTCGTGGTGGTTGAGGGAGGCGGCCTTGACGTCGACGGTGGTCCAGCCGGGGCGGGCGGTGGGGGCCGGGCGCTCCCCCAATTCCAGGCCGTTCAGCGGCTGATCGCGGTCGATGCGGGCGGCGTAGGCAGCAAACATGATCCCAAAGTAGGCCGCCGGCGGGCCGCGCGACAGCGGGCGCGGGTGTGACACGCACCGCCCGACGGGGACGCACGGGTGGCCGGATCCGTGCGGTGGTTTCCGGCCGGCGCCGCATGCGGACGGGCCGGGCCGACACCCAAGGGGTGCCGGCCCGGCCCGTTTTCCGGTGTCGGTCCGCGGCGGACCGGTCAGCGCCGGGCCACGCCCTCCGCACGAGCGGCGGCCGCGACGGCCGCGGTGACGGCCGGGGCGACCCGCTCGTCGAACGGCGAGGGGATGACCTTGTCCGCGCTCAACTCGTCGGCGACGACGGCGGCCAGCGCCTCCGCGGCGGCGATCTTCATGCCCTCGGTGATCTGCGCGGCGCGCACCTGCATGGCGCCGGCGAAGATGCCCGGGAAGGCGAGCACGTTGTTGATCTGGTTCGGGAAGTCGCTGCGCCCGGTGGCGACCACGGCGGCGTACTTGTGGGCGACGTCCGGGTGGATCTCCGGGTTGGGGTTGGCCATCGCGAAGATCATCGAGTCCTTCGCCATCTTCGCCACCGCCTCCTCCGGCACCGTGCCGCCGGAGACCCCGATGAAGACGTCGGCGCCGTCCAGCGCCGACTCCAACGAACCGGTCAGGCCCGCCTTGTTGGTGAAGCCGGCCAGCTCGCGCTTGACGTCGGTGAGGTCCGCCCGGTCCGCCGAGACCACGCCCTTGCGGTCGCAGACGGCCACGTCGCCGATGCCCGCGTTGATCAGGATCTTGGCGATGGCGACACCGGCCGCGCCGGCGCCCGAGATGACCGCCCGCAGGTCGCCGAGGTCGCGCTCGGTGAGCTTGGCGGCGTTGCGCAGCGCGGCCAGGGTGACCACGGCGGTGCCGTGCTGGTCGTCGTGGAAGACCGGGATGTCCAGCCGCTCCTGGAGCCTGCGCTCGATCTCGAAGCACCGCGGTGCCGAGATGTCCTCCAGGTTGACGCCGCCGAAGGACGGCGCGAGCCGGACGACGGTCTCCACGATCTCGTCGGTGTCGGTGGTCGCGAGCGCGATCGGGACCGCGTCGACGCCGCCGAACTGCTTGAAGAGGATGGCCTTGCCCTCCATCACAGGAAGGGAGGCTTCCGGGCCGATGTCGCCCAGGCCCAGCACCGCCGTGCCGTCCGTGACGACGGCGACGACCTGGGACTTCCAGGTGTAGTCGTGCACGAGCTCGGGCCGCTCGGCGATGGCGCTGCACACCTTGGCGACGCCCGGCGTGTACGCGAGGGACAGGTCGTCCCGGTCGCGGACCGGCACGGTCGCCTGGATGGCCATCTTGCCGCCGCGGTGCAGGGCGAAGGCCGGATCGAAGGGCTCGCCGGACGTGCCGTCCGCGCCGCCCGCACCGGTCTCGCGATCGCTGCGAGGATTGACGATCTCCGCTGCCACTGTTCTTAGACCCCTTTGTCGTAAATCAGTTGAGGGTGGCCACTCCCTGGTTGGGGGGTGGGCGGGCACCGCGCCCGCGCCCTGCGCCGCGGATGGCCGCCGCGCGGGGGGAGGTACGGACGCCGGGCGCGCCGCACACGCGCCCTGAGCCCCGGATGAGGGGTGTAACGACCCTTTCTACCGGACGGGCATGCACGCCGACGAGTCAGATTCGTTACCTGCTGGTACAAGGCCCCGACAATAGCGACGGAATGCCCGAAACCACTGAACACCCTTCGGGCCCGTCCGTATTCCGAGACATCGCCACTTCGTCGGCGTTCTCCCTATCTGCCGCGGGCGGCCGAATCCCTTGCGCCGGAAGGCCGGTAGTAACCATTGCCCGTCCGTTATGCGATTTTGACCTGAACGGCAGTCCGAATACCGGAGTCCGGATGGCAAGATTCCGTCACCGACCGAGGGCGCGACGCCCAAAGGTGCCCAAAGGTGTGTGCCCACCCCCTTCTCACCAGCGCATCGGCTGCCCACACTGGCACGTCGGTTACCCATCCGCAGGAGGATCCGCATGACCGCAGACACCACCCGTCGCGCGGCGGCCGGCAGGCCCGGCAGGTCCGTCAAAACTGCTGCCGCGATAGCCACGGTCACCGCATCGCTGCTGCTGCTCAGCGCCTGCGGTGACCAGACCCAGGCGGCGCAGGCCCGGCGGGAGGCGGCGAAGAACCGGAATCCGCACGCCCCGCTTTTCAGCAAGTTGCCCAAGGACGTCCAGGACAAGGCGATGCTCCAGGTCGGCTCGGACATCACGTACAAGCCGGTGGAGTTCCGGTCGAACGGCCAGGTGGAAGGCATCGATCCGGATCTTGCCGCCGCCATCGGCAAGGAACTGGGCATCAAGCTCAATTTCAACAACGCCACCTTCGACACCCTCATGGGCGGCCTGAAGTCCCAGCGCTATGACATCGCGATGTCGGCGATGACGGACACCAAGGACCGCCAGCAGGGCATCGACTCCACCACCGGCAAGAAGATCGGTGAGGGCGTCGATTTCGTGGACTACCTCAACGTCGGCGTCTCGCTCTACACGCAGAAGGGCAAGACCCAGGGCATCGACGGCTGGGAGACCATGTGCGGCAAGAAGCTGGCCGTGCAGCGCGGCACCGTCTCCCACGACCTGGCCAAGGAGAAGTCCTCGTCCTGTGAGTCGAGCGGCCAACAGCCGATCTCCATCGAAGCGTTCGACAACGACTCCGAGGCCCAGACCCGGCTGCGCACCGGCGGCGTCGACGCGGTCTCCAGCGACTACCCGGTCGCGGCCTACGCGGTGAAGGTCTCCGGCGGCGGCAACGACTTCCAGATGGTCGGCGGCGCCCCGCTCAAGGCGGCCCCGTACGGCATCGCCGTCCCCAAGGGACAGGAGAAGCTGCGCGACGCGATCAAGGCGGCCGTGGAGCTGGTGATCAAGAACCACGCGTACGACGGCGTCCTGGCCAAGTGGAACGTCAAGGACGCCGGCGTCAAGGAAGTGAAGATCAACGGCGGCTCCTGAGGCCGGCGTTCGACCCGCCGAAGCCGGCGCGGTCCGCGCGGCCCCCCGTTACGCCTCTCCCGCCACACGCTGAAAGGCAGCACTGTGTCAGTCGACGTCGACAAGCCGGCCGAGCCGCCGGCGGCCGCTCCGCCCGAGCCCATCAAAGCCATCCCCGTCCGCCACTACGGCCGCTGGGTCGCCGCGCTCGTCGTCATCGGGCTGCTGGCGCTGCTCGTGCGGGCCTTCGCCTCCGGCAAGGTCAACTGGGGCGCGATACCGGAGTACATGTTCAACGCGGACATCCTCAAGGGTCTGCGCAACACCTTGTGGATCACGCTGCTGGCGATGGTGATCGGCATCGTGCTGGGCGTGATCCTGGCGGTCATGCGGCAGTCCAAGAACCCGGTGACCTCGTCCGTGGCGTGGTTCTACATCTGGTTCTTCCGCGGCACCCCGGTCTACGTCCAGCTCTTCCTCTGGTTCAACCTCGGCCTGGTCTTCCAGTACATCGACATCATGCCGATCTACAAGGACGAGTGGTCGGACTTCATGACCCCGTTCCTGTGCGCGCTGCTCGGCCTCGGCCTCAACGAGGCCGCGTACATGGCCGAGATCTGTCGGGCCGGTCTGAACGCCGTCGACGAGGGCCAGACCGAGGCCGCGCACGCGCTGGGCATGAGCCACGGCAAGACCCTGCGCCGGATCGTCGTGCCGCAGGCGATGCGGGTGATCGTGCCGCCGACCGGCAACGAGGTCATCAACATGCTCAAGACCTCGTCCCTGGTCATCGCGGTGCAGTACTACGACCTGTTGCAGGCCGCGCAGAACGTCGGCCGGGACTCCGGTGTGGTGGTCGAGATGCTGATCCTGGCCGCCGCCTGGTACTTGATCGCCACGACGGTGCTCAGCATCGGCCAGTACTACCTGGAGCGCTACTACGCCCGCGGCTCCAGCCGCCAGCTTCCGCCCACCCCGTTCCAGCGCCTCAAGGCGAAGCTGGCCGGCCCGAGCCGCGCCGGAGGTACGGCATGAGCAAGAGCACGAGCAAGACCGCGACCACCGGCTCCGGCAAGTCCGGCGTCCCGATGGTCAAGGCCGAGGGCGTCCACAAGTCCTTCGGCAACGCCCACATCCTCAAGGGGATCGACCTGGAGGTGGCGCCCCGGGAGGTGTTCTGCCTGATCGGCCCCTCCGGCTCCGGCAAGTCCACGTTCCTGCGGTGCATCAACCACCTGGAGAAGATCAACGCCGGCCGGCTGTCGGTCGACGGCGAACTGGTCGGCTACCGCGAGCACCACGGCAAGCTCTACGAGCTGCGCGACCGCGAGGTCGCCGCCCGCCGGCGGGACATCGGCATGGTCTTCCAGCGCTTCAACCTCTTCCCGCACATGACCGCGGTGGAGAACGTCATGGAGGCGCCGGTCCAGGTCAAGGGCGAGGCCAAGGCGTCCGCGCGGGAGCGGGCCCGCAAGCTGCTGGACCGGGTGGGGCTGGCCGACAAGGCCGGCAACTACCCCTCACAGCTCTCCGGCGGCCAGCAGCAACGGGTGGCGATCGCCCGGGCGTTGGCCATGGAGCCCAAGCTGATGCTCTTCGACGAGCCGACCTCGGCCCTCGACCCGGAGCTGGTCGGCGACGTGCTGGACGTGATGAAGGACCTGGCGGCCGACGGCATGACGATGGTCGTGGTCACCCACGAGATGGGCTTCGCCCGCGAGGTCGGCGACTCGCTGGTCTTCATGGACGACGGTGTGGTCGTCGAGTCCGGCCACCCGCGCGAGGTCCTCACCAACCCGCAGCATGAACGGACTCAGTCGTTCTTGTCCAAGGTGCTGTGAGCTGACCGCTGGGCTTGGCTTCCCACGTTGTCGGCTTTCCCGCCGCGGGCCTGGCGGCCGGCTGCGCCCCACGTTGTTGGCTGTCCCGCCGTGCGGGGTGCTGTTGTTGGCGCCTGCGGCGCGGGCCGGTCCGCTGCCTTTCCGCTGCGCGGGGCGGGGCGAGTTGTGTCCGCTGCGCGGGGCTTTTGGGTGCGGTGACGGACCTCCGGGGTGGGGGTGCCAGACTGCTTCGCTTTACGTCTGGCACCCCCACCCCTCCGGCCCGTCCCCTCCCGTGGGGGTGGGTGGGGAAAAACGGGTGGGTGCCACGTCCGCCCGGTGGGCCAACTCGGGTCGGTGGGCCAGCTCGGGCCAGTGAGTCAACTCCGGCCGGTGGGCCAACTCGGGCCGGTGGGCCAACTCGGGCCGCTGGGTCAACTCCGGCCGGTGGGCCAACTCGGGCCGGTGGGCCAACTCGACCCTCGGGATCAACTCAGGCCACTGGGCCAACTCGGGTCGGTGGGTCAACTCGGGCCGCTGGGTTGAGTGGTGACCGTAAGCGGACGAGGACGACGCGTGAGTCTGCGTGGTGACCGTAAGAAGACAGGCGACCCCAGCCACCGAGCAACGGCCGTCAGGGGACCACAAGGGCCAACCCCCACCCACAGAAAACAACCCACCCACGGGAGGGGACGGGTCGGAGGGGGGGGGAGGCCAGACGTAAAGCGAAGCAGTCTGGCCTACCGCCCCCGGAGACCCCGCACCGCACCCAACACCCCC
>NZ_JBHVJX010000049.1:0-49411 GCF_042798755.1 Streptomyces sp. NPDC057743 | reverse complement strand
GGGCGCTTCCCTTCGGTCTTGCGTCTCCGACTCTATCAGATCCTTTCGGCCCTGATTTCCGCCGGTGCGATTCGGCCTTTCGGCTTCTTCGCGGTTCCAACCGTACCAGATCCGTTTCCGCATCCGGCCCCCTGTTGGAGCGGGGTTCGGCCGCTTCGCTTTCGCTTTTCGGCCTTTCCGACTTTATCAGACCTTCGTTCGCTTCCGACCGCTGAGCGGCTGGTTCGAATTCCGTTCTGAATTACCCGTCGAAGGGGTTCGCCTTTCGGCTTTTCGGACTTTATCAGAAGGCCGTCGATCCAAATGATCGAGTGGAACTTCTAGTGAAAGGCCGGCACGCTCCGCCGATCTGAAAGGTGCGGCTGGAGCGGAGATTGAGACTAACCGTCGCGATCGAACTTGTCCAGTTCGTTGCAACCGTTTGAATCTACCTCCCCCTGTCACCCGTGTCAACGGGTTGCTGGGATGAAGAGGAGATTAGCAGGTCAGCGGGGGCGTGCGCACCTCAGGCGGCGGTGGGGAGGAGGGCTTCGCGGTCGGTGGGGGCGATGTCGCCGGTCTCGCCGGCGCGTACGGCGCGGCCGCCGAGGACGTAGACGTAGGTGAGGAATGCCAGCTCGGCGAGGACGCCGATGCTGATGCGGGCCCAGGTGGGGAGGGCGGAGGGGGTGACGAAGCCTTCGAGGATGCCGGAGACGAAGAGGACGGCGGCGAGGCCGATGGCCACGCCCAGGGCGGTGCGGCCCTCTTCGGACAGGGCCGTGCGGCGGGTGCGGGGGCCCGGGTCGATGACCGTCCAGCCCAGGCGGAGGCCGATTCCGGCGGCGACGAAGACGGCGGTGAGTTCGAGGAGGCCGTGTGGGAGGAGGAGGCCGAGGAAGGTGTCGAGGCGGCCGGCGGAGGACATCAGGCCCAGGCCGGCGCCGAGGTTGAGCATGTTCTGGAAGAGGACCCAGAAGACGGGGAGGCCGAGGAAGGCGCCGAAGACCAGGCAGAGGGCGACGGCCTGGGCGTTGTTCGTCCATACCTGGGCGGCGAAGGCCGCGGCGGGGTGGTTGGAGTAGTACGCCTCGTACTGGCCTCCGGGGCGGGTCATCTCGCGTAGGTCCTGTGGGGCGCCGAGGGTTGCCTGGACCTCCGGGTGGGCCGATATCCACCAGGCCAGGAGGGCGGCGGCGGTGAGGGAGAGCACCGCGGTGGGGATCCACCAGCGGCGCAGGCGGTAGACGGCGGCGGGGAACGAGGTGGTGAAGAAGTGGGCGGCGTCGCGCCAGGACGCCTTGCGGGCGCCGGTGACCTTGCTGCGGGCGCGGGCTACGAGGGAGGTCAGGCGGCCGGTCAGGACGGGATCGGGGGCGCTGGAGAGGAGGAGCGAGAGGTGGGTGGTGGTGCGTTGGTAGAGGGTGACGAGTTCGTCGGCCTCGGCGCCGGTGAGGTGGCGTTTGCGGCGCAACAGGGCTTCCAGTCGGTCCCATTCGGCGCCGTGGGCCGTGACGAAGACATCCAGGTCCATACGGGGTCGCTCCTCGCAGCGCGGTGGGTGGGTGCCGGGCCAGCTTGGCAGACTGGCCGGGCGCGGGGCCCCGGGCCTTCGGGGTGGACCGCGGTGGGACGGGTGGGCCGCGGGGCGGTGGCCCAATAAGAAGGGGACGAGAGGGAGTGGGTGCGTGAGTCAGCTGGTGACGGGGGAAGCGGTGGTGCTCGGGCTGCGGCCGGCGCGGCTGGCGAGCCGGGGGCTGGCGATAGCGGTCGATCTCGCGGTGGCCTGGGGGACGTACATCGCGGTGACGCTGGTGATGTTGAGCGCGGCGTCCTCGATGGACAGTGCGGTGCTGGCGGCCGTCCAGGTGGCGACGTTCGTGCTGGTGCAGGTGGGGGTCCCGATCGCGGTCGAAACGCTGAGCCACGGGCGGTCGTTGGGGAAGCTGATCTGTGGGCTGCGGGTGGTTCGGGAGGACGGGGGGCCGATCCGGTTCCGGCATGCGCTGGTGCGGGGTGCCATGGGGGCGGTCGAGATCGTGATGACGATGGGGGTGTTGGCGTCGGTGGCGTCCCTGGTGTCGGCGCGGGGCCGGCGCCTGGGGGACGTGTTCGCCGGGACGCTGGTGATACGGGAGCGGGTGCCCGAGGCGGAGGGCGCGGGGGTGCAGTTGCCGGAGCCGCCGCCGTGGCTGGCCGGGGAGATCGGGGCGCTCGATCTGTCGCGGGTCCCGGACGGGTGGTGGCTGGCGGTGCGGCAATGCCTGGGGCGGCTGGGCGAGTTGGATCCACAGGCGGGCGCGGCGATGGCCTGGCGGCTCGCCGGGGATCTGCGGGGCTTCGCGGGGGCGGAGGTGCCGGCGGGGGTGGATCCGGTGGTGTACCTGGCCGCGGTGGTGCGCGAGCGGCAGGAGCGGGAGTCCCGGCGGGCGTTCGGGGAGAGCGGCGTTCCGGGGGGAACGGTTTTGGCGGGGGCTTCGGAGGAGGCGCCCGGGGGTGCGGTCCCTGGGGGCGGGGCGCCGGCGGGTGGCGTTGCGGTGGGGGCGCCGTCCGTGGGTGCGGGGGATGCGGTGGGGGCCGGTGGGGCGTGGGCTGCGCCCGGGAGTGGTGTGGCGGCGGGGCAGCCGGTGGCCAACGGGGTGGTCCGGCCCGCGGGAGAGGGCGTGCCGGGTGACGGGCCGAGTGGACGGTCGTCGACGGGCGGCGGGACGGGGTTCGCGCCGCCGGCGTGAGGCGGACGGGCGGTGCGCGGGCAGTGAGCGCGGGGCAGCCGTCCCGAGGGCGCGGTCAGTGACCGTCTCGCACTGGCGCGGGCGGTGCGCGCGGGGGCACCTCGTGAGGTGGGCAGCCAGGCGGGGCAGCAGGGCTTGTGGGGGCCAACTGTCCGTCCGCCGGCTCGCGTTCGCCCGTGGTGGCGCGTCGGCGCGTGGTGGAGTGCGTGTGGTGCCGTGCCCCTCCCCCGCGTCAGGTGAACGTCGAGGGCGGTGAGTCGAGGGATTCGAGTTCGATGCCGGGGGCGGCCAGGACGACGTCGCCGGCGAGGTGGACGGCGTGCTGTTCGCCGGTTTCGAGGTCGGTGACCTGGTACTCGTCGGCGACGAGCGGGGCGTTGTCAGTGGCGTGTGGTGTGCTGGAGAGCAGCGCCCAGGACTGGTCGAGGGTGCGGGGGGCGAGGACGGGGGGTGTGAAGGCGACGAGGCGGACGCGGGTGGCGCCGGCTCCGGCGGTGAGGCGCAGCAGCCGGGCGGTGGCGACGAGGAACGCCGGTGAGGCGCCGGTGAAGGCGTGGGCGGGGACGTTGCCCTCGGTGGCGTGGGTGCCGGTGGGGTCGGTGCGTACCCAGGTGACGCCGTCGAGGGCGGCGCCGCGGACCTGCCAGGCGGCGGCGTGCAGTTCGAGGCGGAGGGGGCGGCCGAGTTCGTCGAGGGTGAGGTCGACGGAGCCGGTGTGTTCGCCGGCGGTGTTGAGGGTCTGGGAGACGTAGCGCCAGCCGGAGGGGCCGGTGGCGCAGTGGAAGTGTTCTTCGCCGAGGGGGGTGTGGTCGTGCGGGTCGTGCAGGGAGTAGTGGCCGCGGGGCATGGGGGTGCAGTCCTTGGGAGCGGGGGGTGGGGCGGTGCGCGGGTGGCGCGGGGGTTTCCGGGGGTTCTGCGGGCCAGGCCCCCGCCTGGAGGGCGGGGGCCTGGTGCCAGCGGCTGCTGGGGGTGCCGGGTGCCGGTCCGCGGGCGGACCGGTGGCGGCTCAGTAGCGGTAGTGGTCGGGCTTGTACGGGCCCTCGACCTGCACGCCGATGTACTCGGCCTGCTCCGGGCGCAGGGTGGTGAGCTTGACGCCCAGCGCGTCCAGGTGCAGCCGGGCGACCTTCTCGTCCAGGTGCTTGGGCAGCACGTAGACGTCGGTCGGGTACTGCTCGGGCTTGGTGAACAGCTCGATCTGCGCCAGCGTCTGGTCCGCGAAGGAGTTGGACATCACGAACGACGGGTGACCGGTGGCGTTGCCCAGGTTCAGCAGCCGGCCCTCGGACAGCACGATGAGCACCTTGCCGTCCGGGTGGGTCCAGGTGTGCACCTGCGGCTTGACCTCGTCCTTGACGATGCCCGGGATCTTCGCGAGTCCGGCCATGTCGATCTCGTTGTCGAAGTGGCCGATGTTGCCCACGATCGCCTGGTGCTTCATCTTGGCCATGTCCGAGGCCATGATGATGTCCTTGTTGCCCGTCGTGGTGATGAAGATGTCGGCCGTCTCCACCACCTCGTCCAGCGTGGTGACCTGGTAGCCGTCCATCGCCGCCTGGAGCGCGCAGATCGGGTCGATCTCCGTGATGATCACGCGGGCGCCCTGGCCACGGAGGGACTCGGCGCACCCCTTGCCGACGTCGCCGTAGCCGCAGACGACGGCGGTCTTGCCGCCGATCAGGACGTCGGTGGCGCGGTTGATGCCGTCGACGAGGGAGTGGCGGCAGCCGTACTTGTTGTCGAACTTCGACTTGGTCACCGCGTCGTTGACGTTGATCGCCGGGAACAGCAGGACGCCGTCGCGGTGCATCTCGTAGAGGCGGTGGACACCGGTGGTGGTCTCCTCCGTCACACCACGGATCTCCGACGCCAACTTCGTCCACTTCTGCGGCGCTTCGGCCAGCGTGCGGTTGAGCAGCGCCAGGATCGCGGCGTGCTCCTCGTTCTCCGCGGACTCCACCGCCGGCGCCTGACCGGCCTTCTCGTACTCCACGCCCTTGTGGACGAGGAGGGTGGCGTCACCGCCGTCGTCCAGGATCATGTTCGGGCCACCGGTGGGAGTGTCCGCCCAGGTCAGCGCCTGCTCGGTGCACCACCAGTACTCCTCCAGCGTCTCGCCCTTCCAGGCGAAGACCGGCACGCCCTGGGGGTTCTCCGGCGTGCCGTTCGGGCCCACCGCGATGGCCGCGGCGGCGTGGTCCTGGGTGGAGAAGATGTTGCAGGACGCCCAGCGCACCCGCGCGCCCAGGGCGACCAGGGTCTCGATCAACACGGCGGTCTGCACGGTCATGTGCAGCGAGCCGGTGACCCGCGCGCCCTTCAGCGGCTGCTGGTCGGCGTACTCCTTGCGGATCGCCATCAGGCCGGGCATCTCGTGCTCGGCGAGGGTGATCTCCTTGCGGCCGAAAGCGGCGAGGGACAGGTCGGCGACCTTGAAGTCCTGGCCGGTGGCTGCTGTGGTCATACGGGCTGCTCCTCGGAGTCGAGGTTGATCGGGCATTTCGGGCAGTCTGCGGCGCGGGTCGGGGTCCCGGGCTTCTCCGGGCGTAGGCGAGCCTACGGGGAGGCGGGTACACCTCTCCCCTTGCCGCAGCGCAGTCCGTCGGAGGCCCTCTCTCCCTCGGTCGGTCCGCGGTGCGGGCCGCCCGACCGCCATCAGCAGCGACGTCTGGCACTGGAGTCGAATTTACACCGATCGGCTCCGTGGCCCCAGACCGCATGGTCTTCTTCGTCGGCTTGGCTTCGTCGGGCGGTTGGTTGGCTTGTTCTGCGTGGTACGGGGAGGACGGCCCCCAGGGAGACGGCGCGGGCCCCGCCTCCCTGGGGAAGTCGGGGTCCGCGGTGGTCAGTTGGCGCTGGGGGGCGTGGTGGCGGCGGCCCGCTCGTCGTAGATGTCGGGTTCGAGGTAGATGACGCGGGCGATGGGGACGGCTTCCCGGATGCGGGCCTCGGCGGCGTTGATGGCGTCGGCGATCTGGGTGGCGGTGTCGTCGTGCTCGACGGCGATCTTGGCGGCGACGAGGAGCTCCTCGGGGCCGAGGTGGAGGGTGCGCATGTGGATGACGCGGGTGACGACGTCGCCGTCGACGAGGGCGGCGCGGATCTTGGCGATCTGGTCGGGGCCAGCCGCCTCGCCGAGCAGCAGCGACTTGGTCTCGGCGGCGAGGACGAGGGCGATCAGCACCAGCAGGGTGCCGATCGCCATGGTGCCGATGCCGTCCCAGATGCTGTTGCCGGTGACGAGGGTGAGGACGACGCCGCCGAGGGCGAGGACCAGACCGATCAGGGCGCCGAAGTCCTCCAGCAGCACGACGGGGAGCTCGGGGGCCTTGGCGCGGCGGATGAACTGGGCCCAAGTCTGCTGGCCGCGCAGCGTGTTGGACTCCTTGACGGCGGTGCGGAAGGAGTAGCCCTCGGCGATGACGGCGAAGAGCAGGACGCCGACCGGCCAGTACCAGTTGTCCAGGGGGTGCGGGTGCTGGATCTTCTCCCAGCCCTCGTAGAGCGCGAAGACGCCGCCGATGGTGAACAGGACGATGGAGACCAGGAAGCCGTAGACGTAGCGCTCGCGGCCGTAGCCGAAGGGGTGTTCCGCGGTGGCGGCGCGCTTGGCCCGCTTGCCGCCGAGCAGCAGCAGGCCCTGGTTGCCGGAGTCCGCGATCGAGTGCACGCCCTCGGCCAGCATCGAGGACGAGCCGCTGAAGGCGAAGGCGACGAACTTGGCTGCGGCGATCGCCAGGTTGGCGCTCAGCGCCGCAACGATCGCCTTGGTACCGCCGGATGCACTCATAGGTGCGCAGGTCCCTTCCGTAGACCGGGCTTTACCGCTCCTTTAATGCGGTTGCGGCGGTCATTGTTGCAGCCGGTCCGGCGGGGGGCGGGGGGCGGCCGGATGCCGGACGGGCCGTTAGGCGACGACGGTGGCGCGGAAGAGGGTGCCGTCCCCGGAGGCGGTGAGGTGTTCGCCGGCGGGGGCGAAGACGGAGCCGCCGGGGGTCAGGGTCAGTTCCCGGGTGGTGCCGGTGTCGCTGGTGAGGCGCACGGTGCCGGCGGTGCAGAGCAGGATCTGCGGGGTGCGGGCGGGCAGCGGGCGCGGGGCTCCACCGGGGGCCAGGGCGAAGCGGGAGAGGCGGAACTCGTCGATGGGGGTGTCGTAGACCTCCTCGCCGTCGACGTCCTCGGGGCGCAGCACGCCGGCGTCGCGGGGCTCGAAGCGGACCACGCGCAGGAGTTCGGGGACGTCGACGTGCTTGGGGGTGAGGCCGCAGCGGAGCACGTTGTCGGAGTTGGCCATCAACTCGACGCCGAGGCCGTTGAGATAGGCGTGCGGGATGCCGGCGCCGAGGAACAGTGCCTCGCCGGGCTGGAGTTGGACGTGGTTGAGGAGCATCGCGGCGAGGATGCCGGGGTCGCCGGGGTGGTGGTGGGCGAGGCCGGCGTAGGCGGCGTACGCCTCGGCGTGCGGTCCGCCCTTGGGGGCGAGGTGGGCGGCGGCGGTGGCGGCGCGTTCGACGGTCGCGGCGATGGCGTGCCGTTCGGCGCCGAGGACGGCGGTGAGCACCTCGCGCAGGGCGGATTCCTCGGGGCTGGCGCGCAGGATGTCGACGTACGGCTTGAGGTCGGCGACGTCGAGGCCCGCCAGGAGGTCGGCGGCCTCGGCGGGGTGCCGGAAGCCGCACAGGCCGTCGAAGGGGGTGAGGGCGCAGATCAACTCGGGCTTGTGGTGCGGGTCCTTGTAGTTGCGGTGCGGGGCGTCGAGGGGGATGCCGCGGGCCTCTTCGGCGGCGTAGCCGGTCTCGGCCTGGGTGCGGTCGGGGTGGACCTGGAGGGAGAGCGGGGCGCCGGCGGCGAGGATCTTGAACAGGAACGGCAGCCGGGGGCCGAAGGCGCGGACGGTCTCGGCGCCCAGTTCGGCCTCGGGGTCGGCGGCTATCACGTCGGCGAGGGAGACCGGGCCGTCGCCGCGGTCCAGGCGGGAGGGGGCGCCGGGGTGGGCGCCGAGCCACAGCTCGGCCTGGGGTTCACCGGTGGGCGGGACGCCGAGAAGGTCGGGGAGGGCGGTGGTGGAGCCCCAGGCATAGGGGCGCACGGTGTTGACGAGGCGATCCATGGGGCGGCTGCTTCCTGACGTGACGTGGGTGGTCCGGTGGGGCGCGGGGCCCTGCTCCCTAGGAGCTCGGGGGCGAACGGTCTCCCGTGGGCCCCGCCGGAGCCATGATCACTCGGTGCCGGCGAGCGCCAGGTAAACGGCGCCGAAATCGGCGATGGCGAGGAGTTCCGCGGCGCGTTCCAGGTCACTGCCGGCGGTCGGCTCCAGCGCGCTGAGGGGGGTGTCGCGTTCGTCGGCGAGCTCCTGGGCGGCGCGGGTGGCGGAGAGCGGACCCGGTGCCTCCTCGCGGAGCAGGACGACCCGCGCGTGCAGGGCGGCGGGCTGTTCGACGCGGTCGCGGAAGAAGTCGTCCGGGTCGGCGCCGGCGGCCAACGCGCCGGCGAGCAGCGTGCGGTGGGTGGTGAGCGCCTCGGGGAGGTCGGCGGCGAGGGCGGGGCGGCCGGCCAGTCCGGCGAGTTCGGTGGCGAAGTGGCGGCCGACGGCGCCGGCGATCAGGCCCTCGGTCCAGATCAGCGGGAGCGCGTCGGCGAGGTCGGCGGCGAGGGTCTTGCCGGGGTTGGTGTAGGTGGGGATGGCCGGGCCGCAGCGCTCGGCTACCTGGTCGAGGCGGTCGGCCAGCTTGCCGACGTCGTCCGCGGAGGCGCTGATCAGGCCGATCCGGTCGGCGAGCACCAGCAGCGGGATGAGGATGGACCAGAGGGTGCCGGGGGCGGCCGGCGGGGCGCCCTCGACGTCGAACTCCGCGTCGTAGTCGGTGGTGGCCAGCGGGACGGCCAGGCCGCGAGCCTGGACGACGGCGTCGGCGAGCGGGCCGCCGGCGGGGGTGACGGCGACGACCGCGCAGCCGCGGCGGTAGGACTGCTCGACGAGTTCGGCGAGGCCGGGGTCGGCGGCGTCGGGGCCGGCGAGCAGGAGGAGGTCGAGGGGGCCGGCCCAGCCGGGAAGGGCCCAGCGCAGCGCGCCCGGGACGGGGGCGACGCCGGTGGGCTGGACGAGGCTGACCGGGCAGCTGCCGCCGCTGAGGGCGCGCAGCAGGTCGGCGACGCCAGCGGCGGCCGGGCCGGGGCCGGCGACCAGGACGGCGCGCGGGCGGCCGTCGGGGGTCAGCTCGGGGATGCCGGACTCGGCGGCGCTGCGGGCCGCGGTGCGGACCCGGGCGCCGGATTCGGCGACTCCGCGCAGCAGGCCGAAGCGGTCGGCGCCGGCCAGCGCCTCGGGAGCGTCGAGGAGTGACTCGTCGAGCATGGTGGCGCGGCCTCCGATCGCCGGCGGGGCGGGTGGTGCCGGGTCAGGCGGGGCGGACGGCTTCGTCGACGAGGAGGACGGGGATGCCGTCGCGGACCGGGTAGGCGAGGCCGCAGGCGCCGGCGGTGCAGACCAGCTCGGCCGGGTCGGCTGCACTGCGGTCCTCCAGCGGGGCGTGGCAGGCCGGGCAGGCGAGGATCTGGATCAGGCTGGCGTCGACCGGCATCGGGGCTCCTTCGGCGTGGTTGCGGCGTGGCCAGCGTACCGCCGGAGAGGGGGCCGGGGCTTGCCCGGAGGGGGCGGGGCCGCGGGGAGGGCCGGGCGGCCGGCCCTCCCGTGGGCGGCGACGGTGGGTCAGCCGCGGATGAGCGCGAGGGCCTCGTCGCGGATGCGGTCGACGGTGGCCCGGTCGCGGGCCTCGGCGTTGAGGCGGAGCAGCGGCTCGGTGTTGGAGGGGCGGACGTTGAACCACCAGTCGGCGGCGGTCACGGTGAGGCCGTCGAGCTCGTCGAGGGTGATGCCGTCGCGGCCCGCGTAGGCGGCCTTGAGGGCGGCCAGGCGGCCGGCCTGGTCGTCGACGGTGCTGTTGATCTCGCCGGAGGCGGCGTAGCGGTCGTACTGGGCGACGAGCTGGGACAGCGGGCCGGCCTGCTCGCCGAGGGCGGCGAGGACGTGGAGGGCGGCGAGCATGCCGGTGTCGGCGTTCCAGAAGTCGCGGAAGTAGTAGTGGGCGGAGTGCTCGCCGCCGAAGATGGCGCCGGTGCGGGCCATTTCGGCCTTGATGAAGGAGTGGCCGACGCGGGTGCGGACGGGGGCGCCGTCGTGCTCCTTGACGACCTCCGGGACGGACCAGGAGGTGATGCAGTTGTGGATGACGGTGCCGCCGGGGTGCTTGGCCAGTTCGCGGGCGGCGACCAGGGCGGTGATGGCGGACGGGGAGACCGGGTCGCCGTTCTCGTCGACGACGAAGCAGCGGTCGGCGTCGCCGTCGAAGGCAAGGCCGAGGTCGGCGCCGACGGCGCGGACGCGGGCCTGGAGGTCGGTGATGTTCTTGGGGTCGAGCGGGTTGGCCTCGTGGTGGGGGAAGGAGCCGTCCAACTCGAAGTAGAGGGCGTCGAGGTCGAGGGGCAGGCCCTCGAAGACGGTGGGGACGGTGTGGCCGCCCATGCCGTTGCCGGCGTCCACCACGACCTTCAGGGGACGGATGGCGGTGAGGTCCACGAGGGAGCGCAGGTGGGCGGCGTAGTCGGCGAGGATGTCGCGCTGGCCGACGGTGCCGGGCCGGGCGGCCGGCTCGGGGGCGCCCTGCTCGCTCCAGCGCTCGACCAGGGCGCGGATCTCGGCGAGGCCGGTGTCCTGGCCGACGGGGGCGGCGCCGGCCCGGCACAGCTTGATGCCGTTGTACTGGGCCGGGTTGTGCGAGGCGGTGAACATCGCGCCGGGCAGGTCCAGGGCGCCGCTGGCGTAGTAGAGCTCGTCGGTGGAGCACAGGCCGATCTCGGTGACGTCGGCGCCGCGGGCGGCCGCGCCCCGGGCGAAGGCGCGGGACAGGCCGGGCGAGGAGGGCCGCATGTCGTGGCCGATGACGATCGCGTCGGCGTCCGTGACCTGGACGAAGGCCGCGCCGAAGAGCTCGGCCAGCGCCTCGTCCCACTGGTCGGGGACCACACCGCGCACGTCGTACGCCTTCACGATCTGCGACAAGTCAGTCACGCCAGCCTCCTGGGGTCGCCTACGGGGGTCACAAACCTACCCGTACGTTCTGTACGGGGGCCGTGAACCAGCCGGGTACGGGGGCGGGCGGGCCGGTGTCGGCCCGGTGCTCAGGAGTCGGGCGAGCGCAGGACCCTCAGGTGGCCACGGCGGGCGACCTCCATGGGGTGGCCGTCGCGGCCCGTGGGAGCGGGGGTGTCGGTGCCGCCGGCGGCGCGTTCCTGGGGGCGGGCCGCCTCGCGGACGGCGTTGGCCAGCGCTTCGAGGTCGTCGCCGCTGGGACGCGCGGGTCCGGGGTCGATGGCGAGGCGGACGACCTCCCAGCCGCGGGGGGCGGTCAACCGCTCGGAGTGCTCGGCGCACAGGTCGTAGCAGTGCGGTTCGGCGTAGGTGGCGAGCGGTCCGAGCACGGCGGTCGAGTCCGCATAGACGTACGTCAGCGTTGCGACGGCGGGGCGGCCGCACGCAGTGCGCGAACAGCGACGTACAGGGCTCACGACGTTGGACGGTACCGCACTCTTGAGCGGGCCGCGACGACTCTCCCTCGGCTCACCCAACCGTGTCGTCCCGCTTCGTCCGATGCGTCTGACCTGCACCCCCCGGTCAAGGGCCGGCGCGAGGGTGACCGCCGAGACCGCTCGGCGGGCGGGCCCCCGAGGGCATCCCACCACCAGGTAGTGCAATTCATGTCATTTCGCGTCGGGCCGTGGGAGTTGGGTGATCGAATACGGTGCGGCAAACGGACCGAACCAGGCTCGGTCCGGTCAGTCGGCGACAAGTGGCGAGTTGTCGCACAACGCCGTGCCGGTCGTCGCCGGAGGGCTACGCTCGATCTGATGGACAGCCCCGTACCTCCCCGTCCTGCGGAGCCCCGGCCCCGGCGCCGCGACCGCCACGGCCGTGGCATGCGCGGACCGATCGCCCCTCCCCAGGTGCCGCTGTCGGTGAGCCGCGGCGACGCGTTCGTGGACCTGGTCTACGACTCCCGGGACCGGCTGGAGCGGCGCTGGCCGCAGCTGGCGCAGGTCGACTTCCTGGTGCTGGAGGTGCCGGGGTTCGGGCCGGACGGCGGGGCGGATCCGCTCCTGGAGGACGACGTCGTGCCGCTGGGGCGGGTGCTGCCGGCCGCCGACGAATATCGCGATCGGATCGTGATCTACCGCAGGCCGGTGGAGATCCGCACCAAGGGGCGCGACGAGCGGGCGCTGCTGGTGCACGAGGTCGTCGTCGAGCAGGTCGCCGAACTGCTGGGGCTCGCGCCGGAGTCGGTGGACCCGCGCTACGGGCAGGAGTGAGCCGGCGGCGCGGGTCTGGCGCGGGTGTCGCCGCTGGGGGGCGGTGCTCGGCCGTCAGCGGGCGAGCAGGGACAGGTCCTGGCCGGCGGTCGGGACGAGCACCGAGCCGCGGTCGTCGGGAAGTGGCTGGATGGTGAAGGCGGGCAGTCCGCCCTGCGGGATCTGGAGCATTCGGGCCGCGTAGACCGGGCCGCTGCCGGACTGGGGCTCGACGGTCAGCGCGTAGGAGCCCTTCAGGCCGGTCGGCTGCGGCGGTTCGACGGCGAGGGTGGTGCCGCCCTTGACCGTGTACGTCTTGCTGGCCGGGGTACCGCCGCCGCTGCCGGCCGACGCGGTGACCTTCACCTTGGCGTCCTTGCCCTTCTGAGGGGCGACGAGGGTGAGCGTGCTGCCCTTGGCGCGGTTGTCGACGGCAGTGCCGCGGGCCTCGATCGGCCGGGTCGCCGGGATGAACGCCATCTCCTGACTGTCGCCCTTGCCGCGGACGACCCGCAGCGCCGCGGTGACCGGCGCCGCGGAACCGTCGCCGCTGGGGGTGAGGACCAGCGAGCCGGCCTCGCCCTTGGTGACGTCCTTGAGGTCGACGGTGGCCGTCATCCCGCTCTTGACGTGCAGGCTGTCGAGGCCGGCCGGGGTGATCAGGCCGGTGGGCGTGGCCAGTTGGACCTTGAGGTCGGCGTCGGAGTTGCCGGGCGCCACGGCGACCAGTTGGACGTCGGTGGCGTCGGACGGGATGCCGGGGAGGACGGCCTCGGGGGTCGGATCGGCGGCGGGCGCCAGCCAGTCGCCGCCGGTCTTGGCGTCGGCGGCCTGGACGGCGGCGCCGACCCGGCCGGAGCGGGCGGTGACGTGCAGCGCGGCGCCGTCGGCGGGGCCGCTGGTGAGGGTGGAGAGCAGCACCGGGACGGTGGTGTGCGGCGGCACGGTGATGTCCTCGCCGCCGCCGCTGCCAGTCAACGGGCCGTCCTTGCCGCGCATTTCGAGGTCGACGACGGCCGGGGCGCCGTCGGGGTTGGTGAGGTGGACGTAGTCGGTGCGCCCGGAGGCGGTGCTGACGCCGGGGAACCAGAACTGGGTGTCGGGGGCGGTGCAGCTCAGGCCCTGGAGGCCGCGGCCGGAGCCGGCGGCGATGCTGGTGGTCTGCTGGACGGTCCAGCCGGGGGCCAGCACGCCGTCGGCGGAGCCGGTCAGGGCGGGGGCGTCGGCGCTGTCGGTGCTCGCGGTGACCGGCTTGCCCGCCTCCTGGAGGGGCACCACCGGCTTGCTGTCGGCCGGCGGCACGGTCGCCGGCGCCCCGCCCTGATCCGCCGCGCCGCCCTTGCCCTTGGCGTCCTTGCCGCCCTTGCCGGCCGGGTTGCCATGGCTGTCGGCGAGCGTCCCGGTGGGCTGGAGTTGGGCGGTGCCCTTCTTGGTGTCCGCACCGGCCGCCGCTCCCGGGGGCGCGAAGGCGGTGTAGGTGGTGTCGGCGACCTCCGAGGAGCTGGGCGCCGGACACACCAGCGTGGACCGCTGGACCGGCAGCCGGGTGCCGCTGGTGGGCGCCGTGGCGCCGCCGTCGCCGGGGGCCGCGACCGCGGCGACGCCAGTGACCGCGGCCAGCGCGGCGGCCGCGGCGGTCAGGGACAGGATGGTGCGCTTCACTGCTGGTCGCTCCCGTCACGGCGCGGCTCGGGGAAGGCGCCGGGGTACGTCGTGCCGTCGTAGTGCTGCGGGTGCTGGGGCTGCTGGTGGTGCTGGTGGTGCGCCTCCGGGCCGGCGTCCGGGTAGGGCGGCTGCTGGCCGCCGTAGCCATACGGGTCGTAGGCGCCCGCCTGGTACGGGTCGGTCGGGTAGCCACCGGGCTGGTAGCCGCCCGCCTGGTAGGGGTCGGCCGGCGCGGGCTGCTGCTGACCGTCGTAGTAGCCGGGCTGGTACGGGTCGGCCACCGGGGCGTAGGGCTGCTGGTCGGCGGACGGGTCCGGGGCGGGGGCCCAGCCCTCGTAGGAGGGCTGCGGCGGGACCGCGGCATACGGGTCGGCGACCGGGTCCTGGCCCTGGTCCGGGGCCGGCGCGGCGGCCGGGGGCTCCTCGGCGCTGCGGGCGGCCGGGACGTCGGCGGCCGGGGTGCCGGCGGCCTCGGCCTGGGCACGCAGCCTGCGGGCCCGGCGCCCCTCCCCCGCGACCGGGGCGGCGGCCGCGGCCGCGGCCGCGGCGGCCTCCTCGGGCAGGTCGTCGTCGACCTCCCGCCGGCGCCCCGGCAGCGCCATCACGACCAGGACCAGCGCCAGCAGGCCCTGGGCCCACAGCCAGAGGGTGTGACCGAGGGGGGTGTCGTGGGTGAGGTCCAACCGGCCGCCGTTGGACGGGAGTTGGAAGCCCTGGGCCCAGCCGTCGACGGTGAGGGGCTTGAGCGGGGTGCCGTCGAGGGAGGCGTGCCAGCCGTCGTCGGCGGCGTCCGCGATCCGCAGGACCCGACCGGCGGGCCCCGCCGGCACCTTGGCGGTGTGCGCGTCGACCGGCCCGGCCGGCACCGGCACGGG
The DNA here is from genome assembly GCF_042798755.1 of Streptomyces sp. NPDC057743. Lineage (NCBI taxonomy): Bacteria > Bacillati > Actinomycetota > Actinomycetes > Kitasatosporales > Streptomycetaceae > Streptomyces > Streptomyces sp. NPDC057743. The sequence goes on along the minus strand of NZ_JBHVJX010000049.1, from coordinate 34,818 downwards.
GGCGACGGCCGCACCGCTGGCGGTGCCCTCCTTGGTCGGGCCGGACACGATCGCGATCCGGGAGACCCGCTGGTCGACCCGCCACAGGGCGCTGCCGTCCTCCTGGCTGAGCCGGGTCAGGCCCGGGGTGGCGTCCAGGACGCGGCCCATCTCCCGCGGGGCGCCCTTGCGGACCAGGATGTAGCGGACCGCGTAGCCGCCGAGCCGGTCGGTCTGGTCGGCGCCGGAGCCGGCGACGAGGTGGGCGACGACGGCGTCCAGGCGGGCGTCCGGGCCGGCCTCGGCGGCCAGGTCCGCGTCGCCGAGCTGGGCACCGGCGCCGCGCACGAGGGAGTAGTCGACGTGGCCGGGGGTGCCGTCCAGGACGAGGGTGCGGGCCCGGTCGGTGGTGGTGGACTCCTCGGCGACGAACGCCGGGACCTGGGTGGCGTCGCGCCGCTGCAACGGGCCGGCGGCCCCGGTGATCATCCAGCTGACCGCCGCGTAGAGCGGGGCGATCAGGCAGGCCAGGGCGATCAGCACGGCGGCCGGCTGCTTCCAGCCGAAGCCGAGCGCGGTCATCCGGGTGCGGATGCCCTCGGCACCGAGCGCGGCCGCGCACAGCAGCGCCAGGCCGTAGACGAGCAGGGCCGGGCCCATCCAGCCGGAGCCGTTGCCGAGCGCCGCGCACAACAGCCCGACGAGGGCGACGGCCCAGGCGGTGCGGATCGCGGTCTGCCGGGCGTCGCGCAGGGTCGCGCCGAGGGCGGCCAGCACGACGCCGAGGAGCAGCAGCCCGCCGACGGCCTTGGGGCCGCCGGGGCTGATCCCGATGAGGTCCAGGACGGAGGCGGAGCCGGCGCCGTAGTCGAGGCCGACCTCGCGGAAGAACCGCGACGGGTCGGCGAGCAGCGACAGCGACCAGGGCGCCAGCACCACGAGCGGGGCCAGCGCCACGGCCAGGAACCGCAGCAGGTAGGGCATCAACAGGCCGCGGTTGCCGTCCAGGAACCGCAGGACCAGCAGGCCCACGCCGAGCAGCACCGCGATCGGCCAGACGATCGGGGTGAAGGCGGTGGTGACGGTGACCAGCAGCGCGTACGCCCAGGCGGCGCGCCAGCTCGGCCGGGTGCCGGCGGCCAGCCGCAGCCCGCTGGCGGCGACCGCGGCGCGGGCCATCAGGGGCAGCAGGACGGCCAGCACGGCGGTGCCCAGGCGGCCGCCGGCCAGCGCGCCGGTGGCGGCGGGCAGGAAGGCGTAGGCGATGCTCGCCCAGGCCCGCAGCAGCCGGGAGGCGACCAGGGGGCGGGAGGCGAAGTAGGCGGTGAGGCCGGCCAGCGGCACCGAGCAGACCAGCAGCAGGGTCAGCGTGAAGCCGGTGCTGCCCAGGAAGAGCGTAGAGAGGGCGGCGAGCACGGCGAGGTAGGGCGGCGCCGCGGCGGTGTCGCCGACGCCGACCGGATGCCAACTGTCGACGTACGACGACCACATGGCGCCGAGGCCGCCGGGCGCCGGCAGCAGGGCGCCGCCGACCAGCGAACCGCCGCCGAGCAGCCCCCGGCAGGCGATCAACGAGACGACCAGCAGGACGAGGAAGAGCACCGGCGCGGGGCGGCGGGCGATCCGCTTGAGCCGCGCGAACTGCTCGATCTCCAGGTAGTCGGCGTCGTCGCCGCCGGGCCCGGACTCCACCGCGCCGTGCCGGCCGGCGGAGGCGACGTCGGGGGCGGCCTTGCCGGCGAGGTTGCCGGCGACCTGTTCGACGGTGGCGCGGACGGTCGCGCCGGGCGGCGGGAAGAGCGGCCGCAGCTCACCCGCGTCGACCGCCGGCTTCCCGCGTCGCTTACGGGCCGCGAGGATCTTCCCGGGGCGCAGCAATGTGCCGAAGAGTCCGGCGAGTTCGTCCAGCGCCTGCCCGGGGACCTTGCCGACGAGGTAGGCGACGACCCGCAGCAGGGTGCCGACCAGCAGCCGCAGCAGGGTGTACGGGAGCAGCGCGCCACGGGTGTTGGCGAGCAGGGCGTAGACGGCGCCGGCCTTGTCGACGCGGTGCGGGGTGACACCACGCAGCGCGAAGCGCTTCGATGAGGGGTGGCGGTCGGGCGACGGGCGGGCCACCGAGCGGCCGACGCAGTCGATGGGGCGGCGCTCGCGGGCCGCGGCCTCGGCGTGCCGCAGCGCCGCGTCGGGGGCGATGAGCACCTGGTGGCCGGCGGCCTGGGCGCGCCAGCACAGATCGACGTCGTCGCGCATCAGCGGCAGCCGGCGGTCGAAGCCGCCCAACTGCTCATAGACGTCGCGGCGGATGAGCATGCCAGCGGTGGAGACGGAGAGGACCGGGCGGACCTGGTCGTGTTGGCCCTGGTCCTGCTCGCGGCGGTCCAGGCCGGTCCACCGCCGGCCGCTGCGGGCGATGCTGACGCCCGCTTCGAGCAACTGCCGGCGGTCGTACCAGCTACGCAGCTTGGGGCCGACGATGGCGGTGGACGGGCTGGCGTCGGCGACCCGCAGCAGCTCGGTGAGCGCGTCGGGCGCGGGCGCGCAGTCGTCGTGCAGCAGCCACAGCCACTGGACCGGTTCCCCGTGCGGGAGTTCCGGCATGTCGTACGCCTCGTCGTGCCAGGTGCGGCTGACGGGGTCCCAGCCGCTGGGGCGGCGCAGGTAGGGCAGGTCGTCGGGGCCGAGGACCGGGGCGGTGCGCACCGCCTCGTCGACGGCGGTGCCGAATCCGGAGCGGCGGGCGAGGTGGAGCACGCGGTCGTCGCCGATCGCCTCGGCGAGCAGTTGGGCGGAGTCGTCCGCGCTACCGGTGTCGGCGCCGATGACGTTCTGCACCGGTCGCTCCTGGCCGAGCAGCCCGGCGAGCGCGTCGGGCAGCCAGCGGCCACCGTCGTGCGAGACGATCACGGCGGTGACGACGTGCCGTGGGAACTCCGGTGCGGCGGTTGCGTAGGGGGCGGACTGGGCCGCCGACTGGCTGTGCACGGACATCGAGGTACGGGCCCTCCGGACCCGGGAGTTCGGGGCCCGCGGCGAAGTCGCTCAAGGCCCCCGCCCCCGGAAGACACTGCGACGGACTACGAGGGACACGCGCACCCCGCGCCGGCGGTGCGGGCGTGTCTCGGACGGGGCCCCACACTAATGGTTCGCGGCGGGGCCCCGATCGGCTCCGTACACAGCAAACCGCCTCCGGCGGACAGGGCGCTGGAGGCGGTGCGTTCGGTATAGGCGGATATGGGGAGTTGGGGAGGTGCGGCGGTGTGGTCGGCACGGCCGCGGGGAGCGGGTGCGGGGGGCTGGGCTGTCACGGTCAGACGGCGGCCTTCTTGAGGCGGCGGCGCTCGCGCTCGGACAGACCGCCCCAAATACCGAAGCGCTCGTCGTTGGCGAGGGCGTATTCGAGGCACTCGGACCGGACTTCGCAGGCGAGGCAGACCTTCTTGGCCTCGCGGGTGGAGCCACCCTTTTCCGGGAAGAAGGACTCGGGGTCGGTCTGGGCGCACAGTGCGCGCTCCTGCCAGCCGAGCTCCTCGTCCGCCTCCTCGACCAGCAATTCCTGGAACAGCTCGGTCATGCGCGCCCCTCGTCTGTCTTTACGTCCCCGTGATCAAGCCGTGATCGAAATCGGCTGAACGACACGAGTGAAATTACAAGTGTGCTGATCCGGGCCAGTCAAGCCGAGATCTGCTATTGGGCCTCTTATTCACTCTGCGGAACCAAGCGTATGCGGAAAGTGTTCAAATCATCCAAAACCAGGACACTTCCCCGGGCGTTCAACCCGTGGCCCCCTTCTCACCGAGTGAGACGCCGGCGGGCGCCTTTTGCGTTGCACTTCGCGCGTCGGAGCGGGGAAGATCACAACGGGGTCACAGGTCTACAACGGCCGCCCCGGGTGCGGTTGCTGGTCCGCTTCTCCTTACCGGGGGTCGCACAAACCTTTCTCCGAACGGCGTAACCGGATGAGGTGAACGCCGCCGGCCCCCGCGGCCTCCGTTTGACAGCGCGCCGCTGCCCCGTGTCTTCTTGTCCGCATGCCAGCGACCTCCGCGCACCGACTGACCCGCTCCTACGGGTCCCTCTGCGCCGTGCAGGCCCGCTGTCGCTGTTCCAGCTGTCGTAGCCACTGAGCTCCAGCCGCCGCGCTCGGACCACCCCTCCCCCAGCCACCGCTGGGAGGCACCCCCAGCGCACCGCTTTTCCGCGACCACCGCGCCGTGCCCCCACAAGGAACGGCCCGCGCCGTGCCGCACCCCTCCCGCCCCGCCCCGCGGGGCTCCGCGCGTACGTCCCGCACTCCCGCCGAGGAACCCGTCCATGAACAGCGACGTCCAGATCGCCGGCGACCCGCTCGCCATCCCGCACCTGCTGCCGCCCGTCCCCGCCCACCCCAGCACCGTCGCCGGCTTCGCGGGCCTGGCCCGCTCGATCGCCGCCGACCGCGACGCCTGGGCGCCCCTGGTCCGCTACGACGCCACCACCCGCTGGTACCACCGGCTGCGCACCGGCCCCCAGTACGAGGTGTGGCTGCTGAGCTGGCTGCCCGGGCAGGGCAGCGGCCGGCACGACCACGGGCCGTCGTCGGGCGTACTGACCGTCCTTCAGGGCGAGTTGACCGAGCACACCGCGGGCGGGCCGCGCGGCCTGACGGCCGGGAAGCAGCAGGTCTTCGCCCCCGGTTACGTCCACGAGGTCGTCAACGACGCGCTGGTGCCGGCCGTCAGCCTGCACGTCTACTTCCCCGGCCTGACCGAGATGCCGATGCGTCCGCGCGGCCGCCTCCGTCCGGCCGGGGCGGCGCCCGCTCAGGAGCCCGCGGCCAACTGACGCCCGCGTCCGGCCTTCCCCAAGCTCTCAACTCGGTTCGAGCAGGGGAGACCCCATCCCTCTCAAGGAATCAGCCTCCGGCTGACACACTTACCGGCATGCGCATTGTGGTTCTGGCCGGCGGTATTGGCGGCGCCCGCTTTCTGCGGGGACTGAAGGCAGCGGCTCCGGACGCGGACGTCACCGTCATCGGCAACACCGGTGACGACATCCATCTGTTCGGGCTGAAGGTGTGTCCGGACCTCGACACCGTGATGTACACGCTCGGCGGTGGCATCAACGAGGACCAGGGTTGGGGACGGGCCGGCGAAACGTTCCGGGTGAAGGAGGAGTTGGCCGCGTACGGCGTCGGGCCGGAGTGGTTCGGGCTGGGCGACCGGGACTTCGCCACCCACATCGTGCGGACCCAGATGCTGGGCGCGGGCTATCCGCTCAGCGCCGTCACCGAGGCGCTCTGCGACCGCTGGCAGCCGGGCGTGCGGCTGCTGCCGATGTCCGACGACCGGGTCGAGACCCATGTGGCCGTCGAGGACGAGAACGGCGAGCGCAAGGCGGTGCACTTCCAGGAGTACTGGGTGCGGATGCGGGCCTCGGTGCCGGCGCTGGCCGTGGTGCCGGTCGGCGCCGAGGAGGCCAAGCCGGCGCCGGGCGTGCTGGAGGCGCTCGCCGAGGCCGACGTGATCCTCTTCCCGCCGTCCAACCCGGTCGTCAGCGTCGGCACGATCCTGGCCGTGCCGGGCGTCCGGGAGGCCGTCGCGGCGTCCGGGGCGCCGGTGGTCGGGCTGTCGCCGATCGTCGGGGACGCGCCGGTGCGCGGGATGGCCGACAAGGTGCTGGAGGCGGTCGGCGTGGAGTCGACGGCGGCCGCGGTGGCCCAGCACTACGGTGCGGGGCTGTTGGACGGTTGGCTGGTGGACGAGGTGGACGCCGGGGCGGTGGCCGAGGTCGAGGCGGCGGGGATCCGTTGCCGGGCGGTGCCGTTGATGATGACCGACCTGGACGCGACCGCCGCGATGGCCCGCGAGGCGCTGGCGCTGGCCGCGGAGGTGCGGGCGTGACCGGGGCGGCCCCGGAGCCCGGCTACCGGGTGTGGGCGCTGCCGGGCATCCCCGAAGTACGGCCGGGCGACGACCTCGTCAAGCTGATCGCGGCCGCCACGACGGCCGAGGGCGCGACCCAACTCGCCGACGGCGACGTGGTGGTGGTCACCTCGAAGATCGTCAGCAAGGCCGAGGGGCGGATCGTCGAGGCCACCGACCGCGAGGCGGCGATCGACGCCGAGACGGTGCGGGTGGTGGCCCGCCGCGGGACCCTGCGGATCGTGGAGAACCCCCAGGGCCTGGTGATGGCCGCGGCCGGCGTGGACGCCTCCAACACCCCTGCCGGCACGGTGCTGTTGCTGCCCGTGGACGCCGACGCCTCGGCCCGCGCGCTGCGGGCCGGGCTGCGCGAGACGCTCGGCGTGGACGTCGGGGTGCTGATCAGCGACACCTTCGGGCGGCCGTGGCGCAGCGGACTGACCGACGTCGCCATCGGGGCGGCCGGGGTGCGGGTCCTGGACGACCTGCGCGGCGGCACCGACGCGTACGGCAATCCGCTCAGCGCCACCATCGTGGCCACCGCCGACGAACTGGCCGCCGCCGGCGACCTGGTGAAGGGCAAGGCGACCGCGCTGCCGGTGGCGGTGGTGCGCGGGCTGCCGCACGTCGTGGCCGAGGAGAGCGAGACCGAGGACGGGGAGGTGACGGGGGCCCGGGCGCTGGTGCGCAACGCCGCGAGCGACATGTTCCGGCTGGGCACCTCCGAGGCCGTGCGGGAGGCGGTGACGCTGCGGCGCACGGTGCGGGAGTTCACCGACGATCCGGTGGACCCGGGCGCGGTGCGGCGCGCGGTGGCGGCGGCGCTGACCGCGCCGGCGCCGCACCACACCGCGCCGTGGCGGTTCGTCCTGCTGGAGTCGGCCGCATCCCGGACCCGGCTGCTGGACGCGATGCGGGACGCCTGGGTGGCGGACCTGCGCGCGGACGGGAGAGCGGAGGAGTCCATCGCCAAGCGGGTGCGCCGCGGCGACGTGCTGCGCAACGCGCCCTACCTGGCGGTGCCGTGCATGGTGCTGGACGGGGCGCACGCCTATCCGGACGCGCGGCGCGCCGCCGCCGAGCGCGAGATGTTCGTCGTCGCGCACGGCGCGGGCATCCAGAACTTCCTGGTGGCGCTGGCCGGTGAGCGGCTGGGGTCGGCGTGGATCTCCTCGACGATGTTCTGTCGAGACGTGGTCCGGGAGGTGCTGCAACTGCCGGCGCAGTGGGAGCCGATGGGGGCGGTGGCGATCGGGCGGCCGGCGGCGCCGCCCCGGGAGCGGCCGGCGCGGCCGGTGGACGACTTCGTCACCGTCCGCTGACGCCGCGCGCGGTGGGCGGCGCCGCCCCGGTCACAGCCGGGCGATGTCGCCCACCGGGAAGCGCGGGGCGCGGCGCGGCGGGACGAGGCCGGAGAGCAGGATCAGCCGGGCCGCGCGGTGCCGTTGACCCTCGTAGGGCGCGAGGAGCTCCAGCATCTCCGCGTCGGTGGTGCCGCGGCGGCCGGTCAGCGCGTAGCCGATGATGTTCGGCAGGTGCAGGTCGCCGACGGTGAGCGCGTCGGGGGCGCCCAGGGCGCGCTGGAGGGTCTCGGCGGCCGTCCACGGACCGATGCCGGGGATCGCGGTCAGCCGGCGGGTGGCGTCGGCGAGCTCCATCCCCGCGGCCTGTTCCATCCGCGCCGCGGCCCGGACGGCACGCAGGATCGCCGACGACCGCTTGGCGTCGACGCCCGCGCGGTGCCACTCCCAGGACGGGATCAGCGCCCAGCCGCGCGGGTCGGGCATCACCCGCAGCCGGTCCCAGGGGCCGGGGGCGGGCGTGCCATGCCGCTGGAGCAGCAACCGCCAGGCGCGGTACGCCTCGTCGCTGGTGACCTTCTGCTCCAGGACCGAGGGGATCAGCGACTCCAGGACCAGGCCGGTGCGGGCGAGCCGGACGCCGGGGTGGCGGCGGCGCGCCTCGTGCACGACCCGGTGCCGGGCGGTCAGTTGCTCCGGCTCGTCGCCCTCCCCCAGCAGCTGTGGCAGTTGCTCCAGCAGCCACTGCGCGCCCGGGCCCCAGGCCGTCGCCACGACCGTCCCCTCGGCGGGGCGGGCGAGAAGGCGCAGCGTGCCGGGGCCGGCGGGGGTGCGGGAGGCGCGCCAGACCTCGTCGCCGCGGACCGCGAACGCGGGGTCGCCGGGGCCGCGGCGCAGCACCCCGAGGGTGCGGTGCAGGTCGTACGGGCCGGGCGGTACCCAGGTGCGGGCGGGCATGGGGCCAGGTTAGGCGATCGGGCGCGGGCCCCGTTCCGGCTGTGGACGGGCCGCCGGTCGACGGCTCGTCGTCACTGGTCGGAGGAGAAGCGGACCGCGCCGGCCGGGATCCGTGCGCCGCACCAGATGCGGATGCCGTCGCGCAGTTCGTTGTCGGCGCCGACCACCGCGCCGTCGCCGATCACCGCGCCGTCCAGGACCGTACGGGCCCCGATCCGGGCCCCGGCGCCGATCAGCGAGTCGTGGATCCGGGCGCCCTCCTCGATCACCGCACCCTCCAGGACGGTGCTGCCGTCCACCTGGGCGCCGGCCCCGATCCGGGCGGCGGGGCCGACGGCGGTGCCGCCGGTCAACTTGGCGTCCGGGGCGACGTCGGCGCCGTCCAGGACCAGGCGGTCGCCGCAGCGGCCGGGGACGGCCGGGGACGGGGCGCGCCCCTGGACCAGGTCGGCGGAGCCGCGGACGAACGCCTGCGGGGTGCCGAGGTCCAGCCAGTAGGTGGAGTCGACCATGCCCTGGAGGTGGGCGCCGTCGGCGAGCAGGCCGGGGAAGGTCTCGCGCTCGACGGAGACCGGGCGGCCGGTGGGGATGGTGTCGATGACCGACCGGTTGAAGACGTAGGCGCCGGCGTTGATCTGGTCGGTGACGATCTCCTCGGGGGTCTGCGGCTTCTCCAGGAAGGCGGTGACCCGGCCGGTGTCGTCGGTGGGGACCAGCCCGAAGGCGCGCGGGTCCTCGACGCGGGTGAGGTGCAGGGAGACGTCGGCGCCGGCGGTGCGGTGGGTGTCGACCAGGGCGCGGATGTCGAGGCCGGTGAGGATGTCGCCGTTGAAGATCAGCACCGGGTCGTCGGGGGCCGAGTGCAGCCGCGAGGCGACGTTGCGGATCGCGCCGCCGGTGCCCAGGGGCTCGACCTCGGTGACGTATTCGAGGTGCAGGCCGAGCGCGGAGCCGTCGCCGAAGTACGGCTCGAAGACCTCGGCGAGGTAGGACGTGGCCATCACGACGTGCTCGACGCCGGCGGCGCGGGCGCGCGCGAGCTGGTGGGTGAGGAAGGGCACGCCGGCGGCCGGGACCATGGGCTTGGGCGTGTGCACCGTCAGCGGGCGCAGCCGGGTGCCCTTGCCGCCGACCAGGAGGATCGCTTCGGTCACTGTGTCCTCAGTTCGCTGTGGGGTGGTCGGCCGGTGGGCGGACCAGTGTAGGCAGACGGTCCGCCGGCCGCCCTCGGCGGGACGCCTGGACGGGGCCGGGCGACAGGGGGCCGGCGGGGGCGTGTGCGGTCCCTAGGACGGGCCGGGGCGGCGATCGGTTCAGTGCCGCGGATGACGGCGAAGTGACCAGCGGGTGACGAGTTTCACGGCGGGCGGGGCCCGGCGACGGGGCGTGGTCGACGACGCGGTGTGGGGGCGTCAGCGGCCCTGGAGGCGGGCCGCGGTCCGGCGGATCGCCGGGAGGTCGGCGTAGAGCAGGGCGCCGGGGCACTCGGTCTTGAAGCCGTCCCGGTGGCCGGAGATGACGTGCTGTCGGACGACCGCGCCCTTGCGGTAGAGGTTGCCGCCGGTGGACGTCATCGGGGTGCGGCCGCGCGGATCGGCGTTGTGCAGGCCCAGTTTCCAGGCGGCCAGCCGACCGAGCGCCTCGATGGCGGGCGGCGGCGGCGCGGTCTTCTGGAAGGTGCCCAACAGGGCGATGCCGGTGCTGTCGTTGTTGAAGCCGAGGGTGTGCGCGCCGAGGACGGGCTTGGCGACGCCGCCGGCGCGGCCCTCGTAGATGGTGCCGCACTTGTCGATCAGGAAGTTGTAGCCGATGTCGCGCCAGTGGCTGCTCTTGACGTGGAAGCGGTACAGCGCACGGATCACCGAAGGGGCCTGCGCACAGGTGTAGTTGTTGCCGGTGGCGCTGTGGTGGACGAAGGCGGCGCGGACGGCGTGGGTGTAGACGAAGCGGGTCTCACGCAGCCGTTCGTCGGCGCCCCAGCCGGCCCGGGTGACGATGCGGGGGCGGGCGCCGATGTGCACCGGCCCGGTGGGGGTGGACTCGCCGGAGGCGGCGATGTCGGCCCGGGCGGCGGCCTGGTCGGCGGCGGGGATCTGGGTGGCGCCCAGGGGGGCCAGCGGCGCGTTGGCAGCGGAGCTGGCGGCGGCCTCGGGGCCGAACGGCGGTTCGCCGCGCCGTGCGGGGGTGTTGGGGCCGGGGTCGACGAGTTCGAGCCGCAGGCCGTGCGGCAGGACGGCGGGGGCGCGCACGGCGGCGGACGCGGCGGCGCCGGCCGGGTCGGTGCCGGCGCCCGGGGCGAGGGTGAGGCGCAGTTGGATCGCGTCGCTGGCGCCGACCCACAGCGGGGCGGTGCTGCCGCGCGCCGCGCCGCCGTCGCGGCCCTCCCCGGCGCCCGGGTCGGGGGCGTCGTCGCTGGCGTTGGTCAGCTCCTGCCAGTCGGACCAGGTGCCGCTGCCGCGGGCCCGGGTGCGGACCTGGGCCCGGCCCTGGAGCGCCGCCGAGGCGTCGTCCCAGACGACGCCGACGAGGGAGAACGGGTGCACCGTGCGGGTCGTCAGTTCCCGGACGACGGGGCGCCGTGGGGCGGCGGGGGTGCGCGGGGCGGCCCGGCCGAGGGCGTCCAGCGGGAGGGACCAGGTGGCGCCCGGCAGGTCGCCGGCGCGCGCCGTGCCGGGCCCGGCGGTGGGGTGCGCGAGGCGCGCGGCGGCCGGGGCGGTGGGCAGGGCGAGGGCAGCCGTGCACGCGGCGCCGAGGCAGGTCGCGAGAAAGGGGCGCATGGGAAATCTTGGGCACGGCCGACGGCCGCCCGCCATCGCTGGTCTGACGGGGCATCGGCCGAACCGGTGGCCCGGCCGCGCCGCCACCGGACTGACCGTCAGCGGCCGCCGCGCGTACCCTGGCGCCGATGAACGCCACCGATCGCACCCCTGCCGACCTGCTGGGTTCCGCGCTGGCCGCGGACCCGGGCCGCCCGCTGCTGACCTTCTACGACGACGCCACCGGCGAGCGGGTGGAACTCTCCGTCGCGACCTTCGCCAATTGGGTGGCGAAGACCGCCAACTACCTCCAGGGCGATCTGGCCGCCGAGCCCGGCGACCGGCTCGTGCTGCTGCTGCCCGCGCACTGGCAGACCGCCGTGTGGCTGCTGGCCTGCGCCTCGGTGGGGGTGGTCGCGGACGTCGGCGGCGACCCGGGCGCGGCCGACCTGGTCGTCAGCGGGCCCGACACCCTCGATGCGGCGCGGGCCTGTTCCGGGGAGCGGGTGGCGCTGGCGCTGCGCCCGTTGGGCGGCCGGTTCCCGCAGCCGCCGGCGGGCTTCGCGGACTACGCGGTGGAAGTGCCGGGCCAGGGCGACCGGTTCGCCCCGTTCGTGCCGGTGGATCCGGGGGCGCCGGCGCTGGTCGTCGACGGCGAGGAGCTGACCGGCGCCGGAATCGGCCGGCGGGCGCTGGCGGACGCCGCGGCGGCCGGGCTTCCGGCGGCGCCCCGGGTGCTGTCGGGGCTGGCCTACGACACCTGGCGGGGGCTGTCGTTCGGGCTGTACGCGCCGCTGGCGACGGGCGGCTCGGTGGTGCTCTGCCGGCACCCGGAGCGGGCCACCGACGAGGCGCTGGCGGCCCGAACGGCCGACGAGAAGGTGACCTTCACCGCGCCGCGTTCCTAGGGCCCGTCCGACGCTGACCCGTCGGCCAGGCCCTAATGAGGCAGCCGGCCCGCCCGCTCCCCCGTCCGGCGCAGGCGACTCCCGCCGGGCGGGCCGGTCCGCCCGCCGGGGGCCATGCTCGGTGTACGTACGCACCGTGCGTACGGAACTCCCCGGCGCGGGGTCCGGCGGTCTCCTCCCCGGCGGTGCCCGGCGCGGGGCGACCCGCCGACTTCCGCGAGGGAGACGCCCACGTGACCGAGAGCCCCGACACCCCGCCCGCACGCCGTCGCCGTCGCGGGGGTGGCGGGCGCGGGGCACCGGGCGGCGGGCGGCCGGCGCGGTTCCCGGGGTGGCCCGCGCGGCCCGTCGGCCGCCTGGCGTCCGACCGGCCGGGGCCGCCGCGCACCCCGCGCTCCCGGCACCGCCGCCTGCTGCGGGCCGCGGCACTGGTGCTGGTCGTCACGGTGCTCGCCTCGGCGGGGCTGGGCTGGGCGATCTGGACCCGACTCAACGGCAACATCCGGGCGGACAGCGCGACCGAGCGGGAGTTGGAGAAGTACGAGTCGGAGCGGCCGCCGGCGGGCCCGAAGAACGCGCAGAACGTCCTGCTGATCGGCTCCGACAACCGGGGCGGCGGGAACGGCGCGTACGGGGAGGACACCGGCACCCAGCGCTCGGACACCACGATCCTGTTGCACCTGGCGGCGAACCGGCGCAGCGCCACCGCGGTGAGCATCCCGCGCGACCTGATGACGCAGGTGCCGCACTGCCGGCGGACCGACGGGACCGAGTCGGCGCCCCAAGTGGTGCAGTTCAACTGGGCGTTCGCCTACGGCGGGGCGGCCTGCGCGATCCGCACGGTGGAACGGATGACCTCGATCCGGATCGACCACCACGTCATCGTGGACTTCACCGGCTTCAAGAACATGGTGGACGCGGTGCACGGCGTCCAGGTGTGCCTGCCGCGGCCCATCCGGGACGAGGAGGCGCACCTGTCGTTGCCGGCCGGCCGGCAGACGTTGGGCGGGGAGGCGGCGCTCGGTTATGTGCGGGCCCGCAAGAGCCTGGGCAACGGCAGCGACACCCAACGGATGGCGCGACAACAGCAGTTCCTGGCCGCATTGGTGAAGAAAGTGCAGAGCAATGGCGTGCTGCTCAATCCGATGCGGCTGTATCCGGTGATGGATGCCGCGACGAGTTCGCTGACGACCGATGCCGGACTGGCTTCGCTTCGGGGTATGTACGAATTGGTCCGGAGCATGCGCTCCATTCCCACCTCGCGGGTGCAGTTTCTGACCGTGCCGCGCACCGCGTACCGCGACGACCCGAATCGCGATCAACTGGTGCAGCCCGACGCGGACCGGCTATTCGCGCAATTGCGCAAGGATCGGCCGGTGGCGGTGGCGCCGGATCCCGCCCGCGCCGCCGCGGACGACAAGCCGTCCGGGCCCGGCGGACGGCCGGCGCCGGGGGCGAGTTCGGTGCCGTCCTTTCCCGGGAGTACCGCGGAACGCGGCGGCTGCGAATAACCGCGCCGACGGCGAAGGGAATGGGCGGATTGCCCAGTTGTAGGAACGTGGAATTTGTCACGCGCGTCGCCCGACGCTGAACTGGGCGGATAGTGTGAGCGATCCGGTCCGCCCGACCAGCTGACCGATGACCAAGTACCAAGTACCGAAAAGACCCAGTACCGAACCACGTATCGCACGATCGACCGAGCGCCTTGAGGGGATGGCGCCGCGTGGTACCGACGGAGGACTCAAGGCACCGTGGACGCGCAAGGCCGTGGGCAGGCGGGCGACAACAACGTCGACCCCGCTGATCAGTGGGTGTTCGATCCGGACACCGGCAACTACGAGTTGCGGCTCGACCCGTCGGGTCGGGGCCCGGCTCGACCCGTCGACCGCAAGGCGCCCGGCAGACGTACCGAGGGGGGTCCCGGCGCGCCGGGCGGTGATACCGACACCCGTCCGCTGCCGGTCCAGCGGGCCGGCCAGAAGGCCGACGGCGACGACGAGGCCCCGACGGGCGGGCGGGCGGCGCGCCGGGCCGCGGCCCGGTCCGGGAGCGCGGCGGTGGCCGGCGCCGCCGCGGGCCGCCGGCGGCCCAAGCCGAAGAAGTCGGGGAAGCGAAAGGCGCTGTACTGGACGGCCGGGGTGGTGGGGTTCGTCCTCGTCGCCGGCTGCGGCACCGCGTACGTCGTCTTCGAGCAACTGGACGGCAACATCAAGAAGGTCGACGTCGGCGAGGAGAACTCCGCGGTCACCGACGGCCCGGTGAACCTCCTGGTGATCGGCACCGACGCGCGCACCGGCAAGGGCGACTCCGGCTACGGCGACACCGGCAGCCTGGGGCACGCGGACACCACGATCCTGATCCATGTCTCCAAGGACCGTTCCAACGCCTCGGCGTTGAGCATCCCGCGCGACATGATCACCGATATCCCGGACTGCCCGACGAAGCAGCCGGACGGCTCGACCAAGGTGATCCCCGGGCAGCGGCAGGTGCGGTTCAACACCAGCCTGGGCCAGGAGGGTCGGGACCCCGGCTGCACCTGGCGCACCGTGGAGAAGCTGACCGGGCTGAAGGTCAACCACTTCATGATGGCGGACTTCAACGCCGTCAAGGACCTCTCGGACGCGGTGGACGGCGTCGAGGTGTGCGCGGGCAAGGACATAAACGACCCCAAGTCGCACCTGAAGTTGACGGCCGGTCGGCACGTGGTCAAGGGCGAGCAGGCGCTGGCGTTCGTGCGGACCCGGCACGCGGTGGGCACCGGCAGCGACCTGAGCCGGATCCAGTTGCAGCAGCAGTTCGTCGGGTCGCTGATCCGGAAGCTCAAGTCGAGCGCGTTCAGCAGCCCGGGGAAGCTGCTGGACGTGGCACAGGCGGCGACCAAGGCGTTGACGGTGGACACCGGCATCGGCAGCGCGTCGAAGCTGTTGGACTTCGGCAACGACCTGAAGCGGGTGGACCTGGAGAAGATCACCTTCGCCACCGTCCCGGTGCTGGACAACCCGCGGGACAAGGCGACCGTCGTGCTGGACAGCGCCAAGGCCGATCCGCTGTTCAAGATGGTGCAGCAGGACCACCCGTTGGCCAAGGGCGCCGGGAAGGGCGGCGGCGAGAAGAAGGACGCGGCGCCGGTGAAGAAGGCGCCGCCGGAGCTGGTGCGGGTCGATGTGTCCAACGGGGGCGGGCCGTTCGGCGCGGCCCAGGAGACCGTGGACTGGCTGCAGAACTCCAAGGCGGCGCGGCTGTCCACCAACGCCGGTAACGCGCCGGAGAAGTTGGCCGCGACGCGGCTGGAGTACGCGCCCAACCAGGCCGACCAGGCCGCCACGTTGGCCGAGTGGATGGGGCTGCCCAAGAGCGCGCTGAAGAAGACCGGCGCGGACGCCGGCCCGCGGGTCCCGATGAAGCTGGTGCTGGGCAAGGACTTCACCGCGCCGGGATCACCGATCGAGGCGCCGTCCGAAACCCCGGACGGGGTGCAGCACGTCAGTGCAGGTGACAAGAACATCTGCGCGAAGTAGCCGGGCGGCCCTCCGGGGCCGCCGGGCGCGCCACAAGAACACGGGGGATGCCGCATGCGGCAGAGCGGAGTACGCGACGAGGAACCGGGGCCCCAGCGGTTGGGCTGGGCGGACGGTGGCTACGAGGACAAGGGGCTGCCGCCGGACGCGCCCGGGTGGGACCCGGGCGATGGCGCGGCGCCCCAGGGCCCGCCCGGCACCGCCCCCGGCGGGCACCGCGCCGGCCGTCGCCCGCGCCGCCGGGGCCGCCGGGCGCTGCGCTGGACGGCGCTCGCCCTGGGCCTGTTCCTGGTGGCCGGGGCCACCGGCGGCTACCTCTACTACCAGCACCTCAACGCCAACCTCCGCAAGGAGGCGCTGGACCTCGGCCCGGGTGGGCTGAGGAAGCCCGAGCCCAACGCGTTCGGCCAAACCCCGCTGAACATCCTGCTGTTGGGGTCGGACGGCCGGAACACCGAGAAGAACATCGAGCTGGGCGGGGCCCGCCAGGACGCGGACCGCAAGCCGCTGGCGGACGTGCAGATGCTGCTGCACGTCAGCGCCGACCGCAGCAACATGTCGGTGCTCTCCATCCCGCGGGACACCCGGGTGGCCATCCCGCAGTGCACCGACCCCAAGGACGGCCACGTCTACCCGCAGACCACCGGTGCCATCAACTCCTCGCTCCAACACGGCGGTCCGGGCTGCACGGTGGCCACCTGGAAGGCGCTGACCGGCATCTACGTCGACCACTTCATGATGGTCGACTTCTCCGGGGTGGTGGACATGGCCGACGCGGTCGGCGGGGTGCCGGTCTGCGTCGACCGGAACATCTACTCGCACGACAGCTGGGGCCACGGCAGCGGCCTGCGGCTGACCAAGGGCACCCACGCGGTCAAGGGCGTCCAGGCGCTCCAGTGGCTGCGCACCCGTTACGGCTTCGAGGACAACACCGACATCGGCCGGGCCAAGGCCCAGCACATGTACATGAACGCCATGATCCGTCAGCTCAAGCAGGGCACCAAGCTCACCGACCCGGTGCAGCTGCGGGACCTGGCGGAGGCCGCGACCAGCGCGCTCACCGTCGACGAGGGGCTCGGCTCGGTCAAGAACCTCTACGACCTGGGCGGCGACCTCCAACGGGTGCCGACCGGGCGCGTCACGATGGTCACCATGCCCTGGCAGTACGGGCCCGGGGAGCGGTACGTGCTGCCCAAGCCGGGCGAGGCGGCGGCGACCTTCGCGATGCTGCGGAAAGACGTCGCGCTGGACGGCAAGGACACCGGCGGCGCGAAGCAGCAGCCCCAGCCGGACCCGAAGCCGTCAACTCCCAAGGAAAAGCTGGACGTTGTCGTCCAGAACGGCACCGACGGCACCCGCGGCCCGGCCCCCGGCCGCGCCAACGTCGTGCACGGCCGGCTGACCGCGCTCGGCTACCGCGCCGCCCGCACCGACGCCCGGCTGACCCGCCAGGCCGACACCGCCCTGCTCTACAAGGACGCGTCCGGGCGCGGCGACGCCCTGGCGCTGGCCAAGGCGCTCGGACTGCCCAAGAGCGCGGTGCGCCCGTCGTCGTCAACGACCGCGCTGCGCCTGGTGATCGGGAACGACTGGCGGACCGGCGCGGACTACCCCGCCGCGTCCGGCGACGGCGGTGACGGCACGGCCGGCGCGCACGCGGCCCCGAAGAGCGCCGACCCGCTGAACGCCGAGAAGGACTCCTCGGCCTGCATGCGGGTCAATCCGCAGTACACCTTCTGACGACGAAGGGTGCGCGCCCCGTTGGGACGCGCACCCTTCTCTCGCTCGCCGCTCCGTGGCCGCTACTCCGCGGCCGCTACCGGCGCCTGGACGGCCGGCCGCCGGCTGGCGATGACCTTCTTGGCCAGCGCGCGGGGGCTGGTGAGGAAGCCGGTGCCCCAGGACATGTGCATGGTCGCCAGGGCCAGCGGGATCTGCGCCCGGGCCTTGAGCGACAGGCCCTTGCCGGCCGGCAGCGAGCCGGCGGCGATCGCGGCCAGGTAGCCGGCCGGGACGACGAAGCCCCAGGGCGTGACGGCCACGCCGACGACCACACCGGCCGCGATGGCGCAGACCGCGGTCGGCGGGGCGAGGTAGCGCAGGTTGATCGACCCGGAGTGGTAACGGGCCACGACGTGCCGCCACTTGCCGTAGTTCTTGTACTGCTTGGCCAGCTCCTTGACGCTGGGCCGCGGCCGGTACTGGACCTTCAACTCCGGCGAGAACCAGACCTTCCCGCCGGCCTCGCGGATCCGGAAGTTCAGCTCCCAGTCCTGGGCGCGGATGAACTCCTCGTTGTAGCCGCCCAGTTGCTCCAGCACCTCGCGCCGGAAGACGCCGAGGTAGACCGTCTCGGCGGGGCCGGCCGCGCCGCCGGTGTGAAAGGCGGCGTTGCCCACCCCGATCCGGGAGGTCATCGCGGCGGCCACCGCCTCCTCCCAGGCGTTCTCGCCCTCGGCGTGCATGATGCCGCCGACGTTGGCGGCACCGGTCTCTTCCAACAGCCGCACCGCGGTGGCGATGTAGTTCGGCGAGAGCATGCCGTGGCCGTCGACGCGGACGACGACGGGGTGCCGGGACGCCTTGATCGCGGCGTTCAGCGCGGCGGGGGTGCGGCCCGTGGGGTTGGGCACGGTGTGCACCCGGGGGTCCTCGGCGACCAGTTCCGCGGCGATCTCGTCGGTGCGGTCCGCGGACGGGCCGAGGGCGATCACCACCTCCATCTCGCCGGCGTACTCCTGAGCCAGGATGTGCCGGACCGCATTGCGCAGGTGACGTTCCTCGTTGAGCACCGGCATGATCACGGAGACGGCCGGAAGCTGCTGCTGGGGCATGGTTCCTCGGGGGTACGGCCCGCGGTGAACCGCCTTAAGAGGGCGGCGGCGCCCGCCGGGAGACTGCGGTATTCCGCTTCACGGTACCGCGAACGGGCGACCCGCCCGGACGGCAACCGGGTGGCCGCACGGCTTCCACCCGGTGTGTGGCGTTTTGCAGCAGATCGTACCGGCTTACGGTGGCCCGGCCCCGCTGCCCTCGTCCCCGTCCACCGCGGAGGTGGCCCGTGACCGCGCCGTCCCCCACCAGCCGCACCGTGCCGGGCCGGCGTCCCCGGCGGCGGCGCGGACGTCGGCGTTCCCCAGGGCGGCCCCGTTGGGGGCTGCGGGTCAGCGCCGCGGCGACCGCGCTGCTGCTGTCCGCGAGCGGGGTGGGGCACGCCATGGTCACCGGCGTGGAGACCGGCATCGGCCGGGTCGACGCCTTCCAGGGGATGAGCGACCGGCCCGGCGCCGGCGCGGGGCTGACGTTCCTGGTCGTCGGCACCGACGGCCGGGACAAGCTGAGCGACGAGGAGAAGGCGAAGTACCACCTGGGCGGCGCCCCCTGCCACTGCACCGACACCCTGATGCTGGTGCACCTGGCCGCCGACCGGAGCCGCGCCAGCGTCGTCAGCCTCCCCCGCGACTCCTACGCCGAGGTGCCCGCCCACGAGGACGCCGACGGGCGACGCCGCCCCCGGCACGCGCTCAAGCTGAACGCCGCCTACGCCGAGGGCGGCCCGAGCCTGACCGTGCGCACCGTCGAGCACATGACGGGGGTGCACATCGACCACTACCTGGAGGTCGACTTCACCAGCTTCATGCGGACCGTGGACGCGGTCGGCGGGGTGGACATCTGCACCGTGCGCCCGTTGAAGGACCCGTACTCGGGGCTGGACCTGCCGGCTGGGACCTCGCGGCTGGGCGGCGGCCAGGCGTTGCAGTACGTCCGCACCCGGCACGTCGACGCCTCCGCGGACCTGGGCCGGATGCAGCGCCAACAGCGTTTCCTGGCCGCGCTGTTGCACCGGATCACCTCGTCCGGCGTGCTGGTGAACCCGGCCCGCTTCAAGGAGGTCGCGGACGCCGTGCTGACGTCCGTACGGGCCGACGCGGGGTTCGGCGCGGGCGATCTGACCGACCTGGCGCAGGCGATGCGCGGCTTCGGTCCGGCGTCCTCGGAGTTCGCCTCGGTGCCGCTGCGCGGCGAGGCCGAGGACGTGCCGGGGCTGGGGTCGACGGTGCGCTGGGACCCGGTGCGGGCGCCGCGGCTGTTCCGGGCGCTGCGCGAGGACCGGCCGATCGCCGTCCACCGGGACCACGCGGCGCCGGCCACCGTCGTGGATGTGCCGCCCGAGCGGGTCCGGGTGCGGGTCGACAACGGCACCGGGCGGCGCGGGCTGGCCGCCCAGGTCACCCGGGAGCTGCACGCCACCGGCTTCGCCACCGCCGACGCCCCCGGCGACTCCGCGCTCGGCGCCGCGCCGCGCACGGTGGTCTCCTACGACCCGCGCTGGGACCGCTCGGCGCGCTCGCTGGCGGCCGCGCTGCCCGGCGCCGAACTGCGCCCGGCGAACGGGCAGGGGCCGGTGATGCGGGTGACCGTCGGGGCGGACTTCCGCGGGGTGCGGGCGGTGCGGGCCGAGGAGCCGACGCCGGCCCCCGGCGCCCTCGGGGCGATCACCGGCGACCAGGCGGTGTGCCGATGACCGTGCCCGCCCCCCGTCGCACCGTCGTGGGGTCGTCGCCGGCCGGGCCGGGCCGGCGGCGGCACCTGGGCCGGGCCGCCGCCGCGGCCGCGGTGCTGGCGCTGCTCGCGGCCACCGCGGCGGCGGCCCCGGCGGCACCGGCCGAGCCGGCCGGCTGCGGGGTGCTGGTCCGCGGCCGGCTCTGCCTGCGCGGCCCGGTCGGCACCACCGGCGTCTACGTCGCCGTCTACCAGCGGGACGTCCCGGTGCCCGGCGAGATCACCGTCCGGCTCGGCTACCAGCGCAAGAACGCTCAGATCACCGCGTTCCCCGGCTGGTTCGGCAGCGGGCGGACGCGGGGCGGGGCACTGCGGCTGAGCGGGCGGGTGGAGATGCTGCCCGACGAGTGCATCCGCGGCGTCATGGAGCACACCGCGACGGTCTTCGTCACCAAGTGGAGCTGCGGCTGACGCCGGCCGGTCCGGCGCCCGGAAAGGTGTGTGCGAACCATGTGGCAGGTCGTGCTGACCGTCACCCCCACCACGGTGACGCTCTTCCTGCTCGGGGCGTTGGCCCTGGCCCTGGGGCTGGCGCTGTGGTCGGCGCGGGCCCCGCACCGGCGCACCCCGCGGACCGCGGCCCGCGCGCTGCTGGCGGCCTGGCTGCTGCTGATGCTGGTGGTCACGCTCGCCCCCACGCAGCCGGTCGGGACCGCCGACGCGACGTTCTGGTGGCGTCCCGGGGAGGGGATGTTCGAGCTGGGTGCCCAGTTGGAGCCGGGCGAGGTGGCCATGGTGGTGCGGCGGCAGGTCGCCGGCACCGCGCTGTTCGTCCCGGTGTCGCTACTGCTGCGGTTCGCCGTGCCCCGATGGTCGGCGGCCGGCGCGTTCCTGTGCGGGGTGGGGCTGAGCCTGGTCATCGAGCTGGCGCAGCTCTTGATGCGGGCGGGCCGGGTGGCCGACATCGACGATGTGCTGTGCGCGGCGGCGGGGACGGCGGCCGGCGCGCTGCTGGCCCTGCTGGCGAAACTGGCGGCGGCGGTGGTGTGCCGCCGGGCGCTGCCCCGGCGGGCGGTCGGTGCCGTGCCGGCACCCGCGCCCGAGGAGGCGTAGCGCCGCCCCGGGCCGTGACGCGGGCCGGTCAGGCGTCGTCGAGGCCCTCGGCGGCGCGCCGCTCGCGCAGCTCCTTGATGGCGCGGCGGCGGGCCAGCCGGTGCGTCCGGCGGATCTGGGCCTCCTGGTAGCGCCGCTTGTCGCGCTCGGTCTCGGGAAGCACCGGCGGCACCGCGCGGGGCTTGCCATGCTCGTCGACGGCGGCGAAGACGAGGTAGGCGGAGCCGACCTGCTGGGCGGGGGTGGACTCGTTCCAGCGCTCGGCCAGGACCCGGACGCCGACCTCCATGGAGGACCGGCCGGTCCAGTTCACCTGGGCCTTCACATGCACCAGGTCGCCGACCCGCACCGGCTCCAGGAAGGCCATCTCGTCCATGGACGCCGTCACCGCCGGGCCGCCGGAGTGCCGGCCCGCGACCGCGCCGGCGGCGTCGTCGACCAGTTTCATGATCACCCCGCCGTGCACCGTCCCCAGGAGGTTGGTGTCGGCCGCGGTCATGATGTGCGACAGCGTGGTGCGGGAGACGGAGGTGGGCTTGCCCGCAGGGACGTCCTCCGGGCTGGTGGTGACGAGGTCGGTCATGGAGAACAGCGTAAGCCGGTGCCGTACGGGACCGTACGGCGCGGCGGCGGGGCGGGCCCACGGGCGGCGTGACCCCGGTCTCACCGGCGCCGTGAGCCGTCTCTCCTCGACGGCGCCGGAAACTATCCGGAATGGCTGATTCCGTTGGTCGCGCCGGAATCGTCGGGCCCCGTGCGGTATGGCCCGGTAGCGCGCGGTCGCTTTGCATCAGCTCTGCAACAGCCCAGGCCCGATCCCGTACCCGCCCTATGGAGCGGACCCCACGGGGATGCACACTTCCCCGTATGAATGAGTGGCCCCAAGGACGGTCCGGCGAGCCGGGCGGCAACCGGTACGGCAGCGGCAGCGGCAGCGCCGAGCCGGAGGGTGCGCGCGCCATGCCCCACGTGCGGCGCGACGCAGGCCCCGGCTACCCGCGGAACGAGCCCCCGCTCCCGCCCTCGCTCTCGCCGCGCGGTGGCGCGGGCGTCCCGCCGCAGCAGTCCCGGGGCCAGCACGACTACAACGGATACGACGACGGCTACAACACCGGACAGGTCTACGGCGGGGGCCGCGGCCGGGGCGGTGACGGATACGGCGGTGACGGGTACGGCGGCGACGGACAAGGCGCCCGGCCGCGCCCGCGCTGGGGCCGCCGCATCAAGCGGGCCCTGATCGTCCTGGTCGTGGTGGTGCTGGCCGCCTCGGTCGGCACCTACTTCTGGGCGGACGGCAAGCTGCGCCGCGAGGTCGACCTGAGCAAGGTCATCGACCGGCCCGCGACCGGCGACGGCACCAACTACCTCATCGTCGGCACGGACAGCCGCGAGGGCATGACCGACGAGATGAAGCAGAAGTTGCACACCGGCGGCCCCACCGACGGCGGGCGCACCGACTCGATGCTGATCCTGCACGACGGCAGCAACGGCCCGACGCTGATATCCCTGCCGCGCGACTCCAACGTCGAGGTCCCCTCGTACGTCGGCTCGAAGTCCGGCAAGCAGTACCCGGCGCGCGGGCGGCACACCAAGCTGAACGCGACCTACGCCGAGGACGGTCCGGCCCTGTTGGTCCGCACCATCGAGTACAACACCCACCTGCACATCGACCACTACGTCGAGATCGGGTTCGCCGGCTTCGCCAACATCGTCGACGCGCTCGGCGGCGTGGAGATGAACATCCCCCAGGCGTTCAAGGACAAGGACTCCGGCGCCGACTTCAAGGCCGGCACCCAGACCCTCACCGGCGCGCAGGCGCTCGCCTTCGTCCGGACCCGGCACGCGTTCGCCTCCCAGGACCTCCAACGCACCAAGAACCAGCAGAAGTTCCTGGCCGCCGTCGCGCACCAGGCCGCCACCCCGGGCACCCTCCTGAACCCCTTCAAGCTCTACCCGACGCTCGGCGCCGGCCTGGACACGCTGAAGGTGGACAAGGACATGAGCCTGTGGGACCTGGGCCAGATGTTCTTCGCGATGAAGGGCGTCACCGGCGGCGAGGGCAAGTCGATGAACATGCCGATCTCCGGGAGCACGGGCGGCAACCTGGTCTGGGACCAGGCCAAGCTCAAGCAGCTCGTCCAGCAGCTCAACAACGACGAGCCGGTCACCGTCACCGGCAACTGACCGGACGGACAACGGGACGGGCCCCGACCGCCAACTGCGGTCGGGGCCCGTCCCGTTGTCGTGCGGCGCCACTCCCTACGGGAGGTTGCGCGCCATCACGATCCGCTGCACCTGGTTGGTGCCCTCGTAGATTTGCGTGATCTTGGCGTCCCGCATCATCCGCTCCAGCGGGTAGTCGCGGGTGTAGCCGTAGCCGCCGAGCAGTTGGACGGCGTCGGTGGTGATCTCCATGGCGGCGTCGGAGGCGTAGCACTTGGCGGCGGCGCCGAAGAACGTCAGGTCCTCGCCCTTGGCACCGGCCGAGACGCGCTCGGAGCGGGCCGCCGCGGCGTAGGTGAGCTGCCGGGCCGCCTCCAGCTTCATCGCCATGTCGGCGAGCATGAACTGGACGCCCTGGAAGTCGCCGATCGGCTTGCCGAACTGCTTGCGCTCCTGGACGTAGCCCTTGGCGTAGTCCAGCGCGCCCTGGGCGATGCCGAGCGCCTGGGCCGCGATGGTGATGCGAGTGTGGTCCAGGGTCTTCATCGCGGTGGCGAAGCCGGTGCCCTCCGCGCCGATCATGCGGTCGGCGGGAATCCGGACGTTGTCGAGGTAGACCTCGCGGGTCGGGGAGCCCTTGATGCCCAGCTTCTTCTCCGGGGCGCCGAACGAGACGCCCTCGTCGCCCTTCTCGACGACGAACGCCGATATGCCCTTGGACCGCTTTTCCGGGTCGGTCACCGCCATGACGGTGTAGAACTCCGACTCCCCGGCGTTGGTGATCCAGCGCTTGACGCCGTTGAGGACGTAGAAGTCGCCGTCCCGCACCGCCTTGGTCTTCATCCCCGCCGCATCGGAACCGGCGTCCGGCTCGCTCAGGCAGTACGAGAACATCGCGTCGCCCTGGGCCAGCGGCGCCAGGTACTTCTTCTTCAACTCCTCGCCGCCGGAGAGGATCACCGGGAGCGAACCGAGCTTGTTGACGGCCGGGATCAACGACGAGGAGGCGCAGACCCGGGCGACCTCCTCGATGACGATCACGGTCGCCAGCGCGTCGGCACCGGCGCCGCCGTACGCCTCCGGCACGTGCACCGCGTGCAGGTCGTTGGCGACCAGCGCGTCCAGCGCCTCCTGCGGGAAGCGCGCCTCCTCGTCCACCGCGGCGGCGAACGGTGCGATCTTCGCCTCGGCGAGCGAGCGCACCGACTCGCGGAGCATGTCGTGCTCCTCGGACGGCCGGTACAGATCGAAATCAGCGGCTGCGTTCTTTCCCACTGACGCCAAGGTCTCTCACTCCCCTGTGAGCTGTTGGCAGCGCTAACTACCGTTAAGTAACCCTTACTGAGAAGGGATTCTAGGGCCGATGCCGGGCCGCGGATAGGTGAGGTTGCCGACAGTCCCCCTGAGTGCGTACGGCTGACGGGAAGGGGGCGCGCGGTGCGCGGATATGCTCGGTCGGCAGCTTTTTCCGCCCGACGTCTGGAGCCCCGCATGGCCCTCAAGATCACCGTGATCGGCACCGGCTACCTCGGCGCCACCCACGCCGCCGCCATGGCCGAGCTGGGCTTCGAGGTGCTCGGTCTGGACGTGCAGCCGGAGAAGATCGAGATGCTCCGCCGCGGCGAGGTCCCGATGTACGAGCCGGGCCTGGAAGAGCTGCTGCGCCGCCACGTCGCCGGCATCGAGGGCTCCACCGGCCGGCTGCGCTTCACCACCTCCTACGAGGAGGTCGGCGCCTTCGGCGATGTCCACTTCGTCTGCGTCAACACCCCGCAGAAGCACGGCGAGTACGCCTGCGACATGTCCTACGTCGAGGCCGCCTTCGACGCGCTGGCGCCGCAACTGACCCGGCCCGCGCTGGTGGTGGGCAAGTCGACGGTGCCGGTGGGCAGCGCGGCCCGGCTCGCGCAGCGCCTGGCGGCGGCCGCGCCCGCCGGCTCGGACGTCGAACTGGCCTGGAACCCGGAGTTCCTGCGCGAGGGCTTCGCCGTCCAGGACACCCTGCACCCCGACCGCATCGTCGCCGGCGTCACCAGCGAGCGGGCCGAGGCGCTGCTGCGCGAGGTCTACGCCACCCCGCTCGCCGAGGGCTCGCCCTTCGTCGTCATGGACTACCCGACCGCCGAGTTGGTGAAGACCTCCGCCAACTCCTTCCTCGCCACCAAGATCTCGTTCATCAACGCGATGGCCGAGGTCTGCGAGGCGGCCGGCGGCGACGTGGTGAAGCTGGCCGAGGCCATCGGCCACGACGAGCGGATCGGCAAGAAGTTCCTGCGCGCCGGCATCGGCTTCGGCGGCGGCTGCCTGCCCAAGGACATCCGGGCCTTCATGGCCCGCGCCGGCGAGCTCGGCGCCGACCAGGCACTGACCTTCCTCCGCGAGGTCGACTCGATCAACATGCGGCGCCGCGCCCACATGGTCGAACTGGCCCGCGACGCGGTCGGCGGCAGCTTCCTCGGCACCCGGGTCGCCATCCTCGGCGCCACGTTCAAGCCCGACTCCGACGACGTCCGCGACTCCCCCGCGCTCAACGTCGCCGGCCAGATCCACCTCCAGGGCGGCCAGGTGACCGTCTACGACCCGAAGGGCATGGCCAACGCGAAGCGGGTCTTCCCGACCCTCGGCTACGCGGACAGCGCCCTGGAAGCGGTGCGCGGTGCGCACGTCGTCCTCCACCTCACGGAGTGGCGCGAGTTCCGGGAACTCGACCCCGCGGTGCTCGGCGAGGTCGTCGCCGACCGGTGCGTCCTGGACGGACGCAACGCCCTCGACCCGACGGCGTGGCGCAAGGCCGGCTGGACGTATCGGGCGCTTGGGCGCCCGTCTCTTTGACGTTTCGTCCCGACGGTGTGCGGCCGCCCTGCCGTGGGGGTTGCTCGCCGTTGGTTGCGCCTACGGCGCCGAGCCGCTGCGCGGCGCTGTCGGGTGCGGTGACGGACCTCCGGGGTGGGTGTGCAGGACTGCTTCGCTTTACGTCCTGCACACCCACCCCTCCGGCCCGTCCCCTCCCGTTGAGGGGTGGAATTTCTGCGGGTGGGGCCAACTGCCGGTGGTCCGGTGCGAGTTGAGTGTTGAGTGCTGCGGCTTGTGCACTGAATGACGACCGTCAGGGGACCACACAGGGCGACCCCCACTCACCAGTCCTCCACCCTTCCCACGGGAGGGGACGGGCCGGAGGGGGCGGTATGCCAGACGTAAAGCGAAGCAGTCTGGCATACCGGCCCCGGAGGACCGGCCCCGCGGCCGAACAGCCCCGCGCAGCGGCAACAATGCCCGCGCCGCAGGCGCTACGGCGGGAAAGCCA
Organism: Streptomyces sp. NPDC057743; assembly: GCF_042798755.1. NCBI lineage: Bacteria > Bacillati > Actinomycetota > Actinomycetes > Kitasatosporales > Streptomycetaceae > Streptomyces > Streptomyces sp. NPDC057743. The sequence continues at coordinate 8,413 of NZ_JBHVJX010000049.1, read as the reverse complement.
ACAACGAGGGCTAAGAGAGCGTCACGTTGGACGGGGCCCCCGGGGCCGCCCGGGCGACTTCCTCCGCGGCGCGGAGGACACGAACGGCGTTGCGCCACGTCAACTTGGCAAGGTCGTCCGACGACCACTTGCGGTCGAGGAGTTCCGCGACGAGTCGCGGATAGCTCGCGACATCGGCGAGGTCCGTCGGCGTGAAGGCCGTGCCGTCGTAGTCGCCGCCGATGCCGACATGGTCGATGCCGGCGACCTCCCGCATGTGGTCGAGGTGGTCGGCAACGGTCGCCGCGGTGGCCGCGGGACGCGGATTGGCGGACTCGAAGGCGCGTTGCACCGCCATGCCGCGCTCGGTCGTGTCGAGGTGGTGCAGACCGTGGGCGCGCATGTTCTCGTCGGCGCGCTGGGTCCACTCGACGGCCGCGGGGAGGACGAACTTCGGGACGAAGGTGGCCATCGCGAGGCCGCCGTTGGCGGGGAGTTGGGCCAGTACGTCGTCGGGGACGTTGCGCGGATGGTCGCAGACCGCGCGGGCCGAGGAGTGCGAGAAGATCACCGGGGCGGTGCTGACCCGGAGCGCGTCCCGCATGGTGTCGGGCGAGACGTGCGAGAGGTCGACCAGCATGCCGAGGCGGTTCATCTCGCGGACGACCTCCTCGCCGAAGGGCGACAGGCCGTGGTGGCGGGGCTCGTCGGTCGCCGAGTCCGCCCAGTCGTTGTTGTCGTTGTGGGTGAGCGTCATATAGCGGACGCCCAGAGTGTGGAAGGCCCGCAGGGTGGCCAGCGAGTTGTTGATCGAGTGGCCGCCCTCGGCGCCCATGAGTGAGGCAATGCGACCCTCGGCGCGGGCCGCCTCCATATCGTCGGCGGTGGTCGCCAGGCGTAGATCCGCTGCGTAACGGGTGGTCAACTGCCGTACGGCGTCGATCTGTTCCAGGGTCGCGCTGACCGCGTGGTCGCCGGCGTAGTCGGAGCGTACATACACCGACCAGAACTGTGCGCCGACGCCGCCGGCCCGGAGTCGGGGGATGTCGGTGTGCAGGCTGGCGCTCTGGTCGGTGGCGACGTCGCGCCGGTCGAGGTCGTAGCGGACCTGTTCGCGCAGCGCCCAGGGCAGGTCGTTGTGGCCGTCGACGATCGGCCACTGCGCGAGCAGCTCGCGGGCGGCGTCCAGGGCGGCCGTCACTTGCCGCTCCCGAAGCCGAAGCCCGCGGCGCCGGCGACCTTGTTGCGCAGCCGCTTGCCCTTCTCGGTGGCCTGGTGGTTGAGCTCCTGCTGGAACTCCCGCATCCGGGCGCACAGTTCGGGGTCGTGGGCGGCGAGGATGCGGGCGGCGAGCAGGCCGGCGTTGCGGGCGCCGCCGACGGAGACGGTGGCGACCGGGACGCCGGCGGGCATCTGAACGATGGAGAGGAGGGAGTCCATGCCGTCGAGGTACTTCAGGGGGACGGGGACGCCGATGACGGGGAGGGGGGTGACCGAGGCGAGCATGCCCGGGAGGTGGGCGGCGCCCCCGGCGCCGGCGATGAGCGCCTTCAGCCCGCGGTCGGCGGCCCGCTCGCCGTACGCGATCATCTCGTGCGGCATGCGGTGGGCCGAGACCACGTCGACCTCGTAGCCGATCTCGAACTCGTCCAGGGCCTGGGCGGCGGCCTCCATGACGGGCCAGTCGGAGTCGGAGCCCATGACGATGCCGATGACGGGGGCGTCGTCGGCGGGGCGCGGGGCGGGGTGGCGGTCGGGGGCGGTGCTGGCCGTCATTCCGTGATCGTTCCTCGCAGATAGCCGGCGGCGTGCGCGGCGCGCTCACGCACATCCGCCAGGTCGTCGCCGTAGGTGTTGACGTGCCCGACCTTGCGGCCCGGCTTCACGTCCTTGCCGTACATGTGAATCTTCAACTGCGGGTCGCGTGCCATGCAATGGAGGTACGCCGCATACATGTCCGGGTAGTCACCGCCCAGGACGTTGGCCATCACCGTCCAACGGGCGCGCGGGCGCGGGTCGCCGAGCGGGAGGTCGAGGACGGCACGGACGTGGTTGGCGAACTGCGAGGTGATCGCGCCGTCCTGGGTCCAGTGACCGGAGTTGTGCGGGCGCATGGCGAGTTCGTTGACGAGGACGGCGGGGGCGCCGTCGGCGTCGCGGACCTCGAAGAGCTCGACCGCGAGGTGGCCGATGACGTCGAGCTCGTCGGCGATCCGCAGGGCGAGCTGCTGGGCGTGCGTGGAGAGTTCGTCGGTCAGGTCGGGGGCCGGCGCGATCACGGTGTCGCAGACGCCGTCGACCTGGATGGACTCCACGACCGGGTAGGCGACGGCCTGGCCGTGCGGGGAGCGGACCACGTTGGCGGCCAGCTCGCGGACGAAGGGGACCTTCTCCTCCGCCAGCACGGGCACGCCGGCGCGGAACGGCTCCGCCGCCTCCTTGGCCGATCGCACGAGCCAGACGCCCTTGCCGTCGTAGCCGCCGCGAACGGTCTTGAGGATCACCGGGAAACCCTCGCCCTCGGCGGCGAAGCGCTCCACGTCGGCCGGGTCGGCGACGATGCGGTGGCGCGGACAGGGCGCCCCGATGGCGTCCAACTTGGCTCGCATCACGCCCTTGTCCTGGGCGTGCACCAGCGCGTCGGGGCCGGGGCGGATGGGGATTCCGTCGGCCTCCAACGCCCGTAGGTGCGCGGTGGGTACGTGCTCGTGGTCGAAGGTGAGCACATCGCAGCCACGGGCGAAGGCGCGCAGGGTGTCCAGATCGCGGTAGTCGCCGATGACGACTTCGCTGACCACCTGGGCCGCCGAGTCCTGCGGGGTGTCACTGAGGAGCTTGAACTTGATGCCGAGGGGGATACCCGCCTCGTGGGTCATACGGGCGAGCTGACCGCCGCCGACCATGCCGACTACCGGGAACGTCACGCCCCCAGGGTATCCGGCCGGTCGTCGGGCACCCGACCCGGGTTGGAGGATCATCCGAGGTTGGCGTTCGAGGGTGATCGTGAAGGTCCACAACAGCGGTGAGGTTCCGGACCGGGCGCGGAAGGATTCGACCGGCCCCGGCCGGCGATAGGGGGAGGCCGCATGGAGAGCTGCGGCATAGCGAGGAACTCCCGGGCGCTGGTGACCGTCGTCGCCGTCGCCGCCCTGCTGATCGCCCTGTACACGGTGATCAGCCAACTGTCCGGACCGGCGGTGTACGGCCCCGACGACACCGAGATCACGGTGTCCGCCGGCGACCGGTTCACCATCGAGGTCCCCGACGACCCCGACGACGCCTTCCACTGGATCGTCGTCGACCCGCGTCCGGATCCGGCCGTTCTCAGGGCCGGTGCCAATCGGCCGGCACCGGACGATCCGCCCGGCCGGCCGCCGTCGTCCGACCGCGCCTCCCGGGCGCTGGACTTCGAGGCCGTCCGCCCCGGCCGCACCGACCTGCGGTTGCTGTACTGCCGACGGTGCGCGACGGGCACGGCGTACGAGCCGGGAACCCGCACCCTCAACTTCCGGATCACGGTCCGCTGATGGCCGGTCCCGATCGCTTTCGTGCACGGGTGTGCGGAGCGGGCCTCTGGGCCACCGGGGCACAGGGAACGTGGTTAGCATGAGGGACCCCACCGGGCCCCCGGCCCGCCCACCCCCACGCACAGGGAGCTGAACGATCACCATGAGTCAACCGAGCGCGCTGCGGTCGCGGCTGGAGGCGCTCATCCGGGAGATCGTGAAGTTCGGCGCCGTCGGCGGCGCGGGGGTCGTGGTGAACTTCGCGGTCTTCAACCTCGTCCGGCACCTGACCGAGCTCCCCGTCGTCCGGGCGAGCATCGTGGCCACGGTGGTGGCCACCCTCACCAACTACATCGGCTACCGCTACTTCGCCTACCGGGACCGCGACAAGCGCGGCCGGACCCGCGAGTTGACGCTCTTCCTGCTGTTCAGCGTGGTCGGCCTGATCATCGAGAACGGCATCCTCTACACCGCGACCTACGGGTTCGGCTGGGACGACCCGCTGCAGAGCAACGTCTTCAAGTTCCTCGGCATCGGGATCGCCACGCTCTTCCGCTTCTGGTCGTACCGCACCTGGGTCTTCCGGGGGCTGCCCGCCCGCGAGGCGGTGGAGACCGCCGAGTCGTTCCTGGCGGACAACTCCCGGCTGGAGAGCGGCGCCTCCCGGAAGTAGCCGCCCGCGGCTCACTCCTCGGTGAGCTCGCTCTCCCGGGCCAGGAACAGCGCGAAGACCGGCGGGTGTTGCTGGAGGAGCTCCAGGCGGCCGCCGTCGGCCTCGGCCAGGTCGCGGGCGACGGCCAGCCCCAGGCCGGTGGAGTTGCGGCCGGAGACGGTCCGTTCGAAGACCCGCGAGCCGAGGTCCGGGGGGACGCCGCGGCCGGCGTCGGTGACCTCGACCACGGCCTGGTTGCCGGTGACGCGGGTGCGCAGCGCGACCGTACCGGCGCCGTGCATCAGGGAGTTCTCGATCAGGGTGGCGAGCACCTGGGCGACCGCGCCGGGGGTGCCGACGGCCCGCAGCCCCTTCTTCCCGGAGCGGACGATGGCCCGTCCGGCGCTGCGGTAAGCCGGGCGCCACTCCTCGATCTGCTGCTTGACCACCTCGTCGAGGTCGAAGGCGACGGCCGAGCCGGTGCGCGGGTCACGGGAGTTGGTCAGCAGCCGCTGCACCACGTCCGTCAGCCGCTCCACCTGGGCCAGCGCGATGGTGGCCTCTTCCTTGACGGTGTCCGGGTCGTCGGTGAGGGTGATCTCCTCCAGCCGCATGGACAACGCGGTCAGCGGGGTGCGCAGTTGGTGGGAGGCGTCGGCGGCCAGCCGCCGCTCGGCGGTGAGCATCCGCGCGATCCGCTCGGCGCTGGCGTCGAGGACGTCGGCGACCCGGTCCAGTTCCTGGACGCCGTAACGGCGGTGGCGGGGCCGGGGATCGCCGGAGCCGAGCCGCTCGGCGGTCTCGGCGAGGTCGGTGAGCGGGGCGGTGAGCCGGCGGGCCTGCCGGATGGCGAGCACCACGGCCGCCAGGATCGCCAACAGGGCGACGGCCAGGATCACCAGCAGAGTCCGGCCGATCTCGGCGCTGACCGTGGCACGGGACTCCTGGACCGTGACGGCCTCGCCGCGGTCGCCGCGCACCTTGGACTCGATCACGTCGCCGGCCGGGCGCGGACCGATCTCGATCTCCGGCTTGCCGGGCACCTTGATGACGGCGTAGCGGTGGGCGGTGATCTGCTCCGAGAGGATCTCCGGGGTGATCTTCTCGCCGCTGCCCAGTCGGCTCTCCACTATCCCGACCAGCCGGACGGCCTCCGACGACACGCTCTCCTGCGCGCCGGCCTGGATCGTGCGGGTCTCGACGATCACCAGGGAGACCCCGAAGACGGCGATGACGACGAGCACCACGGCCAGCGTGGAGTTGATCAGTCGGCGGCGCACGGGCCCCTAGCTCTTTTCGAAGCGGAAGCCGACCCCGCGGACGGTGGCGATGTACCGCGGGTTGGCGGCGTCGTCGCCCAGCTTCTTGCGGAGCCAGGAGATGTGCATGTCCAGCGTCTTGGTGGAGGACCACCAGGTGGTGTCCCAGACCTCGCGCATCAGCTGGTCGCGGGTGACGACCCGGCCGGCGTCCCGCACCAGGACCCGCAGCAGGTCGAACTCCTTCGCCGTGAGCTGGAGTTCCTCGTCGCCCATCCAGGCGCGGTGCGACTCGACGTCGATCCGCACGCCGTGGGTGGCCGGCGGCTGCTGGGGCTCGGCGGTGGAGCCGCGCCGGAGCAGGGCCCGGACCCGGGCGAGCAACTCGGCCAGCCGGAAGGGCTTGGTGACGTAGTCGTCCGCGCCGGCGTCGAGGCCGACGACGGTGTCCACCTCGTCGGCGCGGGCGGTCAGCACGAGGATCGGGAAGGAATGGCCTTCGTTGCGCAGCCGGCGGCAGACCTCCAGACCGTCCATACCGGGCAGTCCCAAGTCCAGGACCACGAGGTCGATGTTGCCCTGGAGACCGGCATCGAGCGCCGTCGGGCCGTCCTCACGCACTTCGACGTCGTAACCCTCGCGGCGCAGGGCGCGGGCGAGCGGCTCCGAGATGGACGCGTCATCCTCGGCGAGCAGTACACGGGTCATGCGCCGATGGTAGTCCGATGTACCGACAGCGAGGGGCGGACCAGCACGGATGGGCGACAGGCGGCCCTTTCCGCGCCCGCTCGCACGCCCCGGAACGCGGGCGCGCGGGTGCGTATGTGGTCGACTCCACAGGCACAAACGGTTCCGGAAGCGAGTGTGAGCGTTCTCTCACCCCTTCAAACGACCCGCTCAGCGGACGTATGGTGTCCCGAACGTCCAACGCACAACCCCGGGACCCGTGGCGATCAACTGACGTCATCGGTCCCTGTTGTGTGCGGGTCTGGCACCTCCAGTCCCTTACACAGTGAAAGACCTGTCGACCGGGTCCGCCGGCCGCTGTTGCGGCACGGGGGCGTGGATCCCGGTGTCCGACCTCCCGTCGGCGGCCCCCTGCGTGGGGCGCCGAACCTCCCGGGCGTGAGGGCGGGCGGGGCGGCTCCGGTGCCGGTCATCCCCCACCCGGGCGCACACCGAGTTCTCTCGGACGCGTCCCGAGAAGCATAGGAACCCACCATGGCGTCCAGCCTGACGAAGGACGCTGCCCAGCAGGGAACCCCTGCCGACGGCGGCAAAACCTTCTTCGGCCACCCACGCGGCCTGGCCACTCTCTTCATGACCGAGATGTGGGAGCGCTTCAGCTTCTACGGCATGCGCGCCCTGCTCGTCCTGTATCTGATCTCCGGTGGAGCGGACGCCAAGGTGGGCTCCCAGGGCGGTGGTCTGGCCATGACGGCCGCCTCCGCCACCGCGATCTACGCGGTCTACATGGCCCTGGTCTACCTGCTCGCCATGCCCGGCGGCTGGTTCGGCGACCGGGTCTGGGGCCCGCGCAAGACGGTGATCGTCGGTGCGTCCATCGTCATCGCCGGCCACGTCGTGCTGGCGATACCGGGCCAGACCTTCTTCGTCGGCCTGGCGATGGTGGCGTGCGGCTCCGGCCTGCTGAAGTCCAACATCTCCACGATGGTCGGACACCTCTACGACGGCCCGCAGGACCCGCGCCGGGACGGCGGTTTCACCGTCTTCTACATGAGCATCAACATCGGGTCGATGGCCGCGCCGATCGTCGTCGGCGGCATCGGCCAGAGCATCAACTGGCACCTGGGCTTCGCGACCGCGGCGCTCGGCATGGCGCTGGGTCTGATCCAGTTCCTGATCGGCACCCGGCACCTGAACCCGAAGAGCCACCAGGTGCCGACCCCGCTGACGGTGCAGGAGCGCAACGGCTGGCTGCGCAAGGGCCTGATCTGGGCCGTCGTCGCCGCGGTCTTCTACGGGATCGTCGCGGGCACCGGCCACTTCACGCTCAACTGGGCGCTGATCCCGCTGGCCATCATCGGCATCTCCGTGCCGTGCTTCGTGCTGCTGCGGATCAAGCGGGACAAGGAGCTGACCGAGACCGAGCAGGCCAAGGTCAGTGGCTACCTGTGGTTCTTCGTCGCCGCCGCGGTCTTCTGGATGATCTTCGACCAGGCCGGTTCGACGCTGAACGTCTTCGCCGACAAGAACACCGCGGAGTCCGTCTTCGGCCTGGCCTTCCCGTCCTCCTGGCTCCAGTCGATCAACCCGGTGTGGGTGCTCGCCCTCGCCCCGATCTTCGCCTCGATGTGGCTGGCGCTGGCCCGCCGTGGCAAGGAACCCAGCACGCCGGTGAAGTTCGCCATGGCGATGGTCCTGATCGGCGCCTCGTACTTCTTCTTCCTGCTGCCGATCGCGATGTCCTCGGACGGCACCAAGGTCAGCCCGATGTGGCTGATCACCGTCTACGGCCTCCAGACGATGGGCGAGCTGTGCCTCTCCCCCGTCGGCCTGTCGGTGACGACGAAGCTGGCGCCGCAGAAGTACGCGAGCCAGATGATGGGCGTCTGGTTCCTCGCGGTCACCGCGGGCGACAGCGTCATCTCCCTGGTGTCCATCGGCGGTGCGGACCTCAGCGGCACGGGGGTGTTGATCACCGAGGCCGCGCTGGCCACGTTGGCCGGCTTCGCGGTCTTCATGTACCGCAAGAAGATCAGTCCCCTTATGGGAGACGTGCACTGATCTCCCCCCGCTAACGGAAAGAGAACCCGGCACGGATGACCCGTGCCGGGTCTTTTTCTTCCCACGTACTTGGCTGTCCCGCCGGTCCGCTGCGCTTGGCGGGCCGCCCACGTTGTTGGCTTTCCCGCCGTGGCGCCTGCGGCGCGGGCGTCGATCCGCTGCGCGGGGCTGTCGGCTGCGGTGACGGGCCTCCGGGGGCGGTAGGCCAGACTGCTTCGCTTTACGTCTGGCCTACCGCCCCCACCCACCCCTCCCCACCCCGTGAGGGG
>NZ_JBHVJX010000048.1:0-49617 GCF_042798755.1 Streptomyces sp. NPDC057743 | reverse complement strand
GGCTGCACTGGTACAACCACCACCGACCCCACACCGGAATCGGCGGCCACACCCCAGCCAGCCGCGTCACCAACCTCTCCGAACAACACACCTAGCGCCACTGCAGCGCAGCGGACCCGAGGGGGGAGCGTCGGCCGGGCTGGGGGACCGGGCGGCCGCCGTACGCGAATGGAGTCGCCGGTTCGGTGATCGGGCCGAAGTCGGTTGCGGTGGTCGAGAGGGCGGCCAGCGGCGTGCCCCCGGGGCGCGGCAGGTCGAGTACGTCTTCCCTTGCCAGCAGCCCGAGTTCCTGTACCCAGTGGCACACCCCGGCCAGGGTCACGCGGATGCGCCAGGAGCCGCCCTCCGTCGCGCGTCGGCGCAGGACCGTGGCGACGGCGGCGGCGCCGAGGTAGGCGGCGAGGTAGTCGTTGAGCAGGTATGTCGGCGGCAGCGAGGGGCGGTCGGTCCACTCCTCGACGGCGAACCCGGTTGCCGAGCAGGCGAGTTGGTCGAACCCGCCGCGTTCGCCCCAGGGGCCTTCGGTGCCCCAGGCGTGGTATTCGAGGGTGATGAGTCCGGGGCGGCGTCGGACGAGTTCCTCGGTTGAAGCGCCGTGTCGGGCGAGTCCTCGGTAGGCGCTCACGAAGACGTCCGCGTCCTGGAGCGCGTCGTGGAAGGCGGCGCGGTCGTGCGCGTCGCGCAGGTCGCAGTAGGCGTTGCGCTTGCCGCCGCCGGTCATGGCGATCATCGGGATCGGGTCGGGGCGGTCGGGGCGCGTCAGATGCAGCACGTCGGCGCCGAACTGGGCGAGGAGGCGCGTCGATACGGGGCCTGCGATGACATGGGTGAGATCGAGTACCCGGATGTCCGTGAGTGCCTCGTCGGCCTCGCCGATCGGTGCCAGGGGCCGGACCGGTCCGTCGCCGACCCGTTCGATCTCGACGACCGGGCGCTGCGCGACATACCGCCCCGCGGGGTGCGCCAGCCACTCGTCCCGGCTGCGCACCGCGCAGGCGACGCCGCCCCGCGCGCAGATGGCCTCCTCCAGTGTGAAGGCGTCCCAGTCGGCCGCGGCCCGCGCGATTCCGACCTGGTCGAGACCGCACCTCAGCACGGAGTAAGCCGCGTCCCGCAGATGCGGATAGGTGGTGATGATGAAGATCCAACGGCCGTCGCGCGCCCGGTAGAAGTCGTTGTTGGCGAGCAGCGCCGGGTCGTCGAGCAAGGCACCGATCGGACGCCCGGAAAGTGTCGTGTGATAGGTCGCCATGAGTTGGTCGATCGCGGCTTTGGCCTGCACCTCCACGTTCTGGTGTCGGTGGCCGCGCGCCTCGCCGAGCGTCGCCGTCTGCCGTCCGAAGACCCCGATCGCGGCGGACATGGCGTCGGCGAGGCGGTGCACCGAGGGCACCAGCGGATCGGTCCCGACGACGGTGATGTCCTCGGCTCCGCGGGCCGGATCGGGGTCGCCGAGGGTGTGCAGCAGCCGGGAGACGATCTCGTGGGTGAGGGGCAGCGGCGTCGAGCTGGCCGTGGCCAGCGGGTGTGAAGTCATGCCGGGATCGTCGTTCTGGGCACTGCACGAGCGCCCGGATTCACGGATATCCGTGAAGCGATGCGGACGTCACGTCCGCCTCTCCTGGAGGTGCGCGAGGAGCCGGGCCGCCGCCCGGTCCAGGCGCAGTCGCTCCGAGCGGCCGCGTCGCCGGTGCATCAGGGCAAGGGCGCCCGTGACGACGGGGCCGTCGGTGACGGGGAGTGCGAGCGCGCTGACCTCGGGGTCGGCCAGCCCCTCGCTGCGGCTGAGCCGCGACGCGCGGATCGCCGGAAGGGCGGAGCGGAACTCCGCGACCGCTTCGGGATCGCGGCGGGCGAGTTCGTCGAGCAGTCCACCGCGCTCCGCCTCGTCGGTGAAGGCCAGCAGCAGACGGCCCGCGGCGGTGCGCAACAGCGGCCGGGCCAGGTGCTGGTCGGCGAGCGGGACGAGGCGGGGGATGTGGTCCTCGCCGCCGCGCGCGAGGTAGACGGCGTCGAGTCCGACCCGCACCGTGAGCAGCACCGGGGTGCCGGCGACGCGGCTCAGTTCGTCGAGCTCGGCCTGACTGATCCGCGGGACGACCCGGCCGGCGATGAGGTTGAGGACGTGCGGGGCGGGCCCGAGCCGAAAGCGCCGGTGCTGTTCCAGCAGAAAACCGGTCGCGACAAGGCCGTTGACCAGGTCCTGCACCGAACTCGCCGGCGCCCCGATCGTCCGCGCCAACTCGGCCACGGTCACCCCGCCCGGCGCCCGCGCGGCGGCCTCCAGGATCCATGCGACCCGGTCCACCGTACGGTGCCGCCCCCGTCGGCCGTGCTCGCTCATCCCAACTCACCTCGTCCTTGCCCCGTCAGCACGTGGGTGGTGTGGCCTGGCTCTTGAGCAGGGCGTCGAGGTGGTGGAGGAGCCATGACCAGGTTTCCTGGGTGTCGGGGGCGCTGTGATGGAAGCCGCCGGCCGCCTCCAGGCTGATGTAGCCGTGGATGACGCTGCCCAGGAGGCGGACGGCGTGCGTCTGGTCGGGCTCGGCGAGGTCGTAGCCGCGCAGGATCGCCCGCAGCATGTGGGAGTGTTTGGGGGCGGCGCTGCCGGCTGCCGACTCGGAATCCAGGCGCAGTTGGGTGGCGGCGTAGCGGCCCGGGTGGTGGCGGGCGTAGTCGCGGCAGACGTCGGCGAAGGCGGCCAGGGCGTCCTTGCCGGCCCGTCCTGCCATGGCGGCCGAGGCCAGGTCGGCGAGTTCCTCCAGGGCGAACAGGGCGATCCGGGTCCTGAGGTCCTGGAGGTTCTTGATGTGCGCGTACAGGCTCGCGGTCTTGACGTCGAACCGCCGGGCCAGCTCCGTCGGGGTCACCCGGTCGAAGCCGATCTCGTCGGCCAGTTCCGCCCCCGCCTGCACGACGCGTTCCGTACTCAGCCCTGCGCGTCCTCGTGTCACGGTCACCCCTCCAGCGATCTAACGCAATTATGCACTTGCCTAACGTGATTAGGGAACCTGGCTTGTTCCACTCACCGGCCGGCACAACCCTGGCGAGCAACTCGCCGCAGGGCCCGCCCACTTCCGAAGGAAACCCGCATGTCCCACTCCGCCCAGCCCTCCCGTTCCTTCGTGGACGACATCCTGGACTCGCTCGGGGGCGCCCCGACCCACGAGGCGCTGGTCCACCAGGGGCGACGGATCACCGCCGGTGCATTCCGTGACCTGGTCCACCGGCTCGCGCACGCGCTGCGCTCCCAGGGGCTGGAGCGCGGCCAGACCGTCACGCTGCTCGGTGGCAACCTCCCCGAGGTCCTGGCCGCACGCTATGCCGCCAACCTGCTCGGCTGCCCGGTCAACCATCTCTACAACAAGCTCTCCGTTGACTCCCAGTGCGCCATCGTGCGCGATGTGGAGACCCAGGCACTGATCGTGGACCCGACGTACGCCGAGCGGGCCGCCCACGTCACCGCCGAGGTCCCGGTTCCGCACCTGCTGACCCTCGGCGCCAACAAGCTGGGAACCGATCTGCTGGAGCTGGCCGCCGCCCAGTCCACCGAGCCCCTTTCGGGACTGGCCCGCCCCGAGGACATCTGCTCCATCCGCCACACCGGCGGCACCACCGGCCATCCCAAGGGCATCTGCACCAGCTTCGCACGGGCCGGCAGGATGCACCGCACGTCCAGCGGCCAAGAAGTCTCTTCAGCACGGCAGTTGGTGACCACGACCCTCGCGCATGCCGCCGGGCTGATCGCCGATCACCTGCTGGCGGCCGGCGGCACCGTGGTGCTGCTGGAGGACTTCGACCCCGGCCGGGTGCTCGCCACCATCGAACGCGAACGCATCACCCACCTCTACCTACTGCCGCCGCTGCTCTACCAACTCGTGGACCACCCGCACGCGGACCGCACCGACACCTCCACTCTGCGCCAGCTGATCTACGGCGGGTGCCAGGCATCCCCGGCCCGCATAGCCGATGCGGTACGCCGCTTCGGCCCGGTCCTCATGCAGGGCTACGGCCAGACCGAGTCCGGCAGCATCAGCGTCCTGACCCCCGACGACCACGACCTCAACCGCCCCGAGCGGCTGCGCTCCGCGGGCAAGGTGCTGCCCGACGTCGAGGTGGCGATCCGGGACGAGTCCGGCCGCGATCTGCCGCCCGGCGAGCACGGCGAGGTCTGCGTCCGCTCCACCATGATCATGCAGGGTTACTGGAAGCAGCCCGAGCTGACCGCCGAGGTCCTTAGGGACGGCTGGCTGCACACCGGCGACGTCGGATTCCTGGACGACGAGGGCTACTTGACCGTCGTCGACCGGATCAAGGACATGATCGTGGTGGTCGGCGGCCACGTCTACACCACCGAGTTGGAGGACCTCCTCAACTCCCACCCGGAGGTGCTGCAGAGCGCCGTCTACGGCGTCCGCGACGCCGACCGGATGGAGCGGGTGCACGCGACGGTGGTCCGCGCCCCCGGCAGCGACCTCGACGCCGAGCGACTGTGCACCATGGTGCGCGAGGCCCGCGGCACGATGTACGAGCCGGCCCGGATCACCTTCGTCGACGCGCTGCCCCTCACCGACGTCGGCAAGCCCGACAAGAAGCTGCTGCGGTCACGCGCGGCACGGCAACAGCGCGCCTAGGGTCTGTCCCGTCGGACAGACCCTAACCGACCCGGGCGGCGTGGGCGTCAGGAGCCGGCCGGCTGGAGTTCGCCCAGGGGCGGGGTGAAGTCGTCGGTGGGGACGTGCCGGTCGGGGGCGGAGCCGGAGAGGCGGTGCCATCCGTACGCGGCCGAGACCAAGGTCATGTGGTGGTGCCAGCCGGGGAAGGAGCGGCCCTCGAAGTCGAGGAGTCCGAAGCGTTCCCGGAGGGTCTGCAGGGCGGCGCTGACGCCGGCCTGGGTGTGGACCAGGGCCTGGAGTTCGTCGATGTCGGCGAGGTTGGTCAGCCAGACACGGGCGGGACTGGGGTGCATGGGGTGCCACTTGGCGAGCAGACGCATCGTCTGTTGGCCGTGCGGCAGATGGACGGGGCCGGAGAGGGTCCACATGGTGGCGGTCTGGCAGCGCCGGTCCCGGGAGGCCGACACCAGGGCGGGGGCGCCGCGTTGGAGGCGGCGGTCGAGCACGCACAGGCGGGCCGCCAGGGAGTTGGTGCCCGCCCGCCGCTGCGAACCGAGGTGCGGGCCGCCGCGCACCACCAGGCTCCCCGGGACGGTGACGACGAACCTGACGCCCCGGTTGGACAACGCGTTGACCAGGGAGGTGGTGTCGAGGAGTTCCCTGGCGTCCGCCACCACCGGTGGCGGTGGCCCCTCGTGGTGGCCCATCTGGGTGTCGACGAGTTCCATGCCGAGTGCCCACAGCGGGCGGGCGTCCCCGGAGTCGGGTATGCGCGCGCGGCGGCGTAACTGCTCGTCCCGACACCAGACTTCGGGCAGGTGAAGCCGCCAGTCCACGGGTACGTCGCCGCAGCAGCCGGACAGCAGCAGCCCGATGCCGGCCTGGCAGTTGATGACCCGTCCGGCCGCGGGATCGAAGCGGCGGTGCACACCGACGGAGTGCTCGCCCCGCTTCGGCGCGACGACCGGTACGAGGCTCCAGGCCCGTACGGCGGCCCGCCGTCGGACCCAGTCGGCGAGGGCGCGGCGCGAGGGGTCCCACAACCAGGGGCTCGCGCTGACGAACTGGTGGAGTGACTGGGAGGCGGTGGGACCGCCGGAGACCGCGGCGGCCATCCGCCGCACGGACTTCTTGCCCGGTGTGCCGATCAGTCCGCGCAGATACGTCTCGGCCCACCGGCGTTGGTCCTGCCGGGGCAGGTGCCCGAACACATCCCTGCTGAAGGCGTCGAGCGTCATCTGGCGGTATGGACTGTGCATGCGTGGCGCACGGTTCGTGGTCATGCTTGCTCCCCCTAGCGGCGTGACCCCGGATACCTGAGATGGCAAGAGGATAGCGGGCGTCGTCTCGGCTGCCAGACGGTGAAACCGTCCGGTGACAATTTTGGCAAGTCGTCCCGCGGTACCCGGGACGCCCGGGCCTGGGCCGTTGCGTGGTGATGCGCAAATCGCCTACGTCTTTGGGAAGTTGACGGTTGTGCGCGTGTCGGCGAGGAAGCATGGTGCACCGGCCGCCCACCACCGGACCGGCCGGAGGCCGCCAATGACGCCACGACAGCGCGCAGTTCGCCACTCCATCCCCCTCCCTCACTCCGCGCACGGGTGTGCTGGGAGCCTCCAATGACCCGGGCGGGTACGGTCGGGCGCCACGGCGCCGAGGTCGCGGAACTCCCGTTGCGGGTCGGCGTGCTCGGCCCGCTGTCACTGGTCGTCGACGGGCACCAGCGCACCCCCAGTGCCCCCAAGCCCCGGCAACTGCTGGCCCTGCTCGCCCTCAACGCCAACCGGACCGTCCGCGCGAGCGAGTGCGTAGCGGAACTGTGGGGGGCCTGCCCGCCCAAGACCGCGATCTCCACCCTCCAGACGTATGTGCTCTACATCCGGCAGGTCCTGCGCACCGCCCCGGCCGACCACAGTCACCGCCTGATCACCCGCAGCCAGGGCTACCAACTCGACGTGGCCCCGAGGGCGTGCGACCGGCTCGCCTTCGAGTACCTGGCCCGCCGGGGGCGTGCGGCCCGCGCCGCGGGTGACCCGGCCCGCGCTTCCGCACTGCTGGGCCAGGCCCTCGCGCTCTGGCGCGGCCCGGCCCTGGCGGACGTGCCGCCCGGACCGCTCAGTTCCGTGCACGTCGTGGAGCTGGAGGAGGCCCGGACGGGGGTGCTGGAGCAGCGGATCGAGGCGGACCTCCGGCTCGGCAGGCATCACCAACTCCTCGACGAACTAGCAGTTTTGACGTCACGTCATCCACTCAACGAGAACATCCACGCGCAGTACATGGTGGCCCTGTACCACTCCGGCCGGCGGCTTGCGGCCCTGGACGTCTTCCACCGGCTGCGCTGCCGACTGGGCGGTTCCTTCGGCATCGAGCCCGTACCGCGGCTGCGGCGGTTGTACGAGGCCATCGACGCCGACGACCCCGCCCTGCGGGCGCCCGCAGGGACCGCCGCGCCCTGAACGACCACGGACCCGGCCCGGCGGTGCCGGTTCCCCGGGCTTCCCTTTCCGCAACCCTTCTGCACAGGACGGTGTTTGACTAGCGATGGACGAGGTGGCCGAGCAACTGACCGACCTGCTGGCGACGGATCTGGACGACGGCTTCACGGAGCTGGTGCGGACCCACGCCAGGGGTGTGCACGCGTTCCTGCTGCGGGTGTCCGGATCTTCCGCGGAAGCGGACGACCTGGGGCAGGACACCTTTCTGCGTGCCTACACGGCGTTGCAGACCTACTCGCCCGAGCGGCGACGGACCCTGCGTCCGCGCGCCTGGCTGATGACCATCGCGGCGAACGTCTGGCGCAACCACGTCCGCACCAACACCCGCCGGCCGGCGTCGGTCATGCAGATCGACGACGCCGAGGACATCCTGTCGGCCGCGGAGCCGGGACCGGCCGAGCGGGCGCTGAACGCGGACGACCGCGGCCGGTTGATCGCGGCGCTGTCCGAACTGCCGGAGCACTACCGCATCCCAGTGGTGCTACGGCACGTGGTGGGCATGAGTTACGTGGAGGTCGCCCACGTACAGGGCTGTCCCGTCGGGACGGCCAAGGCACAGGTCTCGCGCGGCATGTGGGGCTTACGGCGCCTGCTGGCGCCAGACGACGAGCTGAGGGAGGTGACGACATGAACGTGGACGATCAGCAGGCGCACCCCGGGCCCGGGCCGGGCGGTGGGCTGGGCCTGCCGCCGGCGCCTGCGAACTTCGCGCTGCGGGTCCTGCAGCGCGCCGGCATCCCGCGCGAGCGCTACGACACGTACGCGCGCCTGGACACCGCGGCGGGCGGACTGTACGTGGCCACCACGGCGGAGACCATCACGGGGGCCGCGCTCGCGGCCGGCGGGCTGACCCCGGAGCGGTTCGAGGAGCTGCACCGGCGGCGCACCGGCCGATCGGCAATCCCCACCACCAAGCGGTTTCCCGGCCTGATGACGGCCCTGCGCACCGGGCGGGCGCGGAACCTGCCGCTGGACCCGGGCCCGGTGGACGGGGCACAGGCGGCGGTCCTGCGGGCCGTACGGGCCATCCCGGCCGGCCAGTTGCGCCCGCTGTCCTGGGTCGCCCGGGAGACCGGACTGCCGACCGCCAGGGAACCCGAAACGCTGGTGGGCCTGCTGGCCCGCAATCCGCTCGCGGTGCTGGTGCCGTGCCACCGGGTGACGTACGAGAACGGGGTGCCGTGCGACGCGGCGTACCTGCCGGCGATCGGCGACGCGCTGCGCTCGGCGGAGGGCATCGACATGGCCGAGGTGCACCGGTGGTCGCACAGCGGCACCGTCTTCCTCGGCAGCGCGACCACCCGCATCTACTGCCACCCCACCTGTGCCCACGCGCGGCGGATCACCTCGCCGCACCGGGTCCCGTTCGCCGACGCGCGCGAGGCCCGCCGGGCCGGGTACCGGGCCTGCAAGAGCTGCCGACCGCTGCCGGCCTGAGCACGACCGTCGAGGAGAACCCCATGCCGAGCCCCCGTGCCGCCAACGACGCCGGCGTCGCGCTGACCGTCCGCGACACCGCCCTCGGCGAGCTGCGGCTCGCCGCCACCGACCATGCGCTCGTCTACTGCGGGTTCCAGGGCGCCGCCGACGTCGGGCGGCGGCTGGCGCGCGCGGGGCTGCGCGAGGCGCCCGCCGACACCTGGACACCGCAGCAGACCGACCTGCTCGACACGGCCGAGGACCAACTCGCGACCTATCTGGCCGGCCGACGGCGGGACTTCGCGCTCCCGCTCGACCTGGCGCTCGCCACGCCCTTCTGCGCCGAGACCGTGCGGGCGCTGGCCGCACTCGTGCCCTACGGCCACACGACGACCTACGGCCAACTGGCCCGCGCGCTCGGCCGGCCGGGGGCGGCCCGGGTGGTGGGCACCGCCCTGGGCGCGAACCCGCTCTGCGTCGTCCTGCCCTGCCACCGCGTGGTGCCGTCGGCCGGCCGCACCGGTGGCTACTCCGGCGGCGAGACGGCCAAGCGCCACCTCCTCGACCTGGAACGGGGCGCCTGATACGCACGTTGGTCAATCCGAGGCCCGGCGCGGCGGGGTGTGGCGCAGTGCGCGGTCGACGAGGGCGCCGGCCGCCCCGGTGTAGTCGGCCGGATCGAGCAGGGCGGCCAACTCCCGGTCGCCGAGATGGGCGGCCACCTCAGGCAGCGCGTCGAGCACCGTGCGCAGGTCCACCCCGTCCCGCTCGGCAGCGGCCGAGGCGCCGGCGAGCAGTTGGGCCGCGCGGGTCCGGCCGAGCCGGGGTGCCAGCGCCGCCGCCACCCGCTCGGACACCAGCCGACTACCCGTCAGTTCGAGGTTGGCGCGCATCCGCTCGGGCCGCACCAGCAGCCCCTCGGTGAGCTCGACGGCGGTGTGCGCGGCGCCCCCGGTCAGCCGCAGGCACTCGCGCAGCAGGTTCCACTCCGCGTGCCAGGGTCCGGCGGACCGTTCGTCCTCCGTGACCAGGCACTGGGTCAACGCGCCGGCGAGGGCGGGGACTTGGATGGCGGCGCTGCGGATCAGCGTGGCCAGGACGGGGTTGCGCTTGTGGGGCATGGCGGAGGAGCCGCCGCGGCCGGCGACCGGCGCCTCGGCGACTTCCCCGATCTCGGTGCGGGTCAGGGCCTGCACGTCCACCGCGATCTTGCCGAGGCCACCGGCGGTGAACGCCAGGGCCGCCGCGAGGTCGGCGAGCGGGGTGCGCAGGGCGTGCCACGGCAGTACCGGTCGGGCGAGCCCCGTCTCGGCGGCGAAGGCGTCCACGAGCCGGTCGGCGTAGTCGCCGTGCGCGGCGGGGGAGCCGTCGAGGTCCGCGTACTCCAGATAGCCGGCCAGCGTGCCCGCGGCCCCGCCGAGGGACACCGGCAGGGAGTCCGCCACGGTGCCCAGCCGTTCGCCGGCCTGCAACGCCAACTCCCGCCACCCGGCCGCCTTGAGGCCGAACGTGGTGGGCACCGCGTGCAAGGCGAGGGTGCGGCCGGCCATCGGGGTGTCCCGGTGCTCGGCGGCCAGTGCGCCGAGCGCTTCGACGGCACGGTCGAGGTCGGAGCGGATGAGGTGCAGCGCCCGTCGGGCCACCAGCATGGCGCCGGTGTCGAGAATGTCCTGGCTGGTGGAGCCCCGGTGCACGTACTCCGCGGCCGGCCCAGACGCCTGCGCGACGGCCTCGCCCAGCGCCCGCACCAACCCGACAACGGGGTTGGCGGTCTCACGGGAGGCCAGGGCGAGAGCACGCGCGCCGAACCGGCCCGCGTCCGCCGCGCTCGTGATGGCCTCGGCCGCGGTGCGGGGCAGCGTGTCCAACTCGGCCTGGACGCGGGCCAGGGCGGCCTCCGCGTCGAGCATGGCCTGGAGCCATGCCTCGTCGGAAACGGCCCGTTCCACGGGAGTGCCCGCGCGGACCGGCGACAGGAGTCCGGTGTCCTGTCCCGCGCTCGTGTCGGTGTGCGGGGGCGTGGTCATAGTGGTGCCTCCTTCAGTCCGGCGCCGGTCAGATCGTCTCCCGGTGTGCCGCCGTCCCCGGCGGGGGTGAGTTCCAACACGGCGCGTGCGAGGGCGTCGGAGTCGCCCAGCGTCACCGAATTGACGCCGGGACGGATGCCCGCCGCGGTGGCCCAGTGCACGGCCTCCGTGGGCACCCCGTAGGCGAACCGGCGCGGATGCGCGCGGCCGTCGGCGGCCACCACCCGGTAGGGCCGCTCGGTGACCGTCATCCCACCGGTCTGGTAACTCGTGCCGTGTGCACCGGCGATGCGGTACGCGGTGGCCTGACCGGTCGCCAACAGGTGGGCCAGCAACGGGTCGTCGGTGCGTCGCACGTCGGATTCGGGCAGGCGGGCCTCGACGAGGACGGTGGCGCGGACCGGGTCCCCGCCGACCCGGTCGGAGACGGCCTCGAAGGCCGGTGCCCCGGGGCCCTCGCTGATCACGCGGACCTGCATGCCAGGGCCGATCGGCCGGACCGTGCCAGCCTCCACCAGCGCGATGAGCTCCTCGATGCGCGAGACGGGCGGCCCGATCGACAGGAAGGCGTTGAGCGGCGTGTACCAGCCCTGAAGGTCGTCCCGGTAGGAGTTCCCCTCCAGCCGACCGTGGTCCACCACCAGCCGTATCTCGTTGCGCAGGTCCCGCAGGACGTCCAGGGCGGCCTTCAGTGGCCCGTTGACGTTACCGGCGCGGGCCTCGCGCACGTCCCGGTCCAGGTACGCGAGCAGCCAGTCGCGGAACGCCGAGCGGTCGGTGAACACCCGCCGCCCGTACGGCAGCGAGATCCGGTCCCAGTCCCAGCGGTCGGCGGCGGGTATGCCGTACGCGTCGAGCAGCGCGGCCTCCTCGCCCGGCCGCGCCGCCACATAGCGGTCGATGCAGCGGGCGCACTCCGCCGCCCGGCCGCGGGTGGCCAGCAGCGTCCCGTAGTAGACGCTCTCCACCTCCTTGGCGATCAGCGGCCACACGTCGGTGCCGAATCGCACCTGTTCACCGCGGTCGGCCCGGGCCGTGAGGCGGGCGATCCGCTCCGGGGTGAGCAGTCGGGGTCGGTGGCGGCCGTGCGCCCCCTTCTCGTTCTCGCCCCGCGCGTGATAGGGGACACCGCGCCGCGAACCGGCGTAGAGCGTGGGTTCGCGCCCCGACGGCAGGTACCGCAGCCGGCCGCCCGCGTCGCGGTCGAAGCGCCCGCCGCGTCCGACCGTCAACAGGGCCGTCTCATCGAAGAAGTTGAGGCCCAGGCCCCGCAGCAGCACCGGTTGGCCGGGCTCGGCCACGGAGAGGTCCACGTCCGCGGGACTGGCCGGGGGGATGTACGTCAGGCCATGGGCCCGCGCCTCTTCCATGGTCCGCGCCTCGTGTGGCGAGGGTCGTGCCGGGAGATGCCCCTGAGCGAGGACCACCGCGTCGAGCCCCGCCAGCAGGGTGCCATCGGCCAGTGCCAAGACCTGTGTTCCCAAGGGCCCGTCGTCGAGGGCGGTGGCCGACTGTCGGTGCACCCGGACCGTGACGTGGTCGGGGGCGCGCTCGACGACGCGGTCGAAGCAGTCCGTCAGGTAGCGGCCGTACAGCGCGCGACTGGCGTAGGAGTCGGGGCCGGTGCGCCGCGCCTCGTCGAGGAACGCCCGCTCCTCGGCCGTGCGGGCGGTGCGGGTGTCCGCGGTGCGGGCGAGCTGCGCCGCCCACGCGTACAGGCTCGGCCCCTCCTCGACCGGCCCGTCCATCACCACGCTGTCGTCGGTGTAGACGGTCACCTGGCACGCCACGGTGTTCATGAGCAGATGCCGGGACTGCGCCGTGCGCCACACCTTGCCGGGCCCGGGCCGGTACGGGTCCACCACGTGGACCGTCACCGACGAATTCGACGGGGACTTCCGCTCGTTGGCGCAGATCCGCTCCAGGACCGACAGGCCGCGCGGGCCGCCGCCGACGATGCCGACCGTGAGGTGACCGCTGCTCATCTCGCTGCTCCGATGCATGGGGAAGAAGCCGGGGCGCAGGTCACCGGACGGCCGCCGCGACCAGCAGGCTGGTTTCGAGGGCGAGGGTGTGGACCGACGCCAGCTCCAGGTCGGCGGCCGCGAACAGGGCGCGGTAGCCGGCGAGGTCGCGTTCGCGCCCGCCGGCGGCCATCAGCAGGTGCAGATCGTACAGGAGCGGCAGCAGGACCGTTTCCCCGGCGTCGGGCACCACCCGTTCCAGGACCAGCAGTCGGCCCTCGGGGGCCAGGGCGCCGCGGATGTGGCGCAGCAGCGTCAGACAGCGGTCGTCGTCCCAGTCCTGGAGGACGCGCGAGAGCAGATAGACGTCACCGCCGGCCGGCACGCCCGTGAAGGCGTCGCCGGCGCGCACCTCGTGGCGACCGGCGCCCAGCGCCGCGTCGAGGTGGGCCCTCGCCACCGGCACCATGCCGGGCCGCTCCAGGAGGATGCCGCGCAGGTGCGGGTGGGCCCGCAGCACGGTGCCGAGCAGCAGCCCGCTGCCACCGGCGACATCGACGACCAAGTTGCGGCGGGAGAAGTCGAAGGCGTCCAGGACCTCGGGGAAGAAGACGTTGCCGGCGTTCATGGCCCGCTGGAACTTCGCTCCTGCCTCCGGGGCCTCCAGGTGGGTGTGGAGGCTCGTCCCGAAGGCGTGTTGGAAACCGGAGGTGCCGGTGCGAACGGCGGGTACCACCGCGCCCCACGCGCGGTGGAACTCCTCGCCGTACAGGCGGACCAGGTCTCCCATGGCGTGCGGCGCGTCGGCACGCAGCAACTCGCCGGTCGGGGCGAGCCGGTAGCCGCCCGCCGCCTCCTCGAAGACGTCCATGGCGGTGAGCAGCCGCATCAGTCGGCGGATGCCGTCGGCGTCGGAACGCGTCGCCGCGGCCAGCGCCTCGTCGGTGCTGCGGCCGGCCTCGACATGGTCGGCGAGGCCGAGGGTGACCGCCGCGTACAGGGCCTGGGCCTGCCAGGTGCCGGTCATGATGTCGACGATGCGGCGCGCGGCCTTCTGGTCGGGCATGCTGGGCCTTTCGTGTTGGCGGGGTCGCCGAAGTCGGTCGCGGGCCGAAGGAGTTCGGCGCGGTGGCGGTCAGGCCCCGGAGTGGGCAACGGTGTCGGTGGTCGGTCGGCTGAGCACGTCGCGGTGGCGCTCGCGCAGCTCCCGCTTGAGGACCTTGCCGGTCACGCCCACCGGCAGGTCCTCGCGGGCCGGGGCGAGGATCAGGGCGTCGAGCCGGGGCAGGCCGGCCGCGTCGAGGGCCGCGTTGCAGTCGGCGAGCAGATCGGCGGCGTCGCGGGCGGTGCCGGCGGGGGAGTGGACGACGGCGGCGGGGCAGGACCTTCCGGGCTGCCGGGGGTCGGCCACCGCCACCACGGCGGCGTCCAGGGCACCGGTGGTCGTCAGCACGACCTCCTCAAGGGGAAGGCTGTACACGGCGCCGGCCGCGGTCTCGATCACGTCGGGCGTGCGGTCCAGGTGGTACCAGTGGCCCGCGCCGTCCCGGCGCACCACGTCGCCGGTGAGGAAGTAGCCGTTGCGGATGGACCGCTCCGTCAGCCCGGGGTCGTCCCAGTAGCCGGCGGTGATGCTCGGTCCCCGTACGCCCAGCAACCCGGCCTGCCCGTCGGGGAGTTCGCGCCCGGACTCGTCGAGGACGGCGGCCCGGCGCACGGCCCGGACGGGACGGCCGATGTAGCGCCCGTAGTGCGTGGAGCGGGCGGTGTGGGCGGCCTTGAAGAGCACCATGCCCATCTCGGAGGAGCCGAGGCCGTCGACGTAGACGGACCCGGGGCCGGGGGCGCCCAGGGCAACCAACGGGCGGATGTGGCGCTCGTGCGAGGCGTCGCCCATGCCGTTCCACATGCGGATGCCGCGGGCGGCCTCCGGGCGGAGCGCGGCCGGATCGAGCTCGGCGAGGGTCAGCGGGAACCCCAGCACGACCGTGGGGCGGAAGCAGTTGATCGCACGGGCGACCCGGTCGCCGTCGGCGCCGTCCAGGATGAGGGTGGGAACGCCCAACAGCACGGCCAGGGAAAGGTAGCTGATGCCGGCCGAGTGGCTGTGCGGCAGCGCGGTCAGCAGCCGATCGGAGGTCAGCGAGGGGAAGGTCCACAGCCGCTCGCGCTTGCCGGCGAAGAACGAACGGTGGTGGAAGACCGGGGCCTTGGGGCGGCCGGTGGTGCCCGACGAGTGGGAGACCATCACCAGGTCGTCCGGGGCGTGCCGGTGGGGGAAGTTCGCAAGGGGCGCGGGCGGCCAGCCGGCCTCCGCGTCCAGGGCGTGCACGTCCTGTGTGCGCGGCGCCGTGGCGCCGGACTCCGCCCACGCGGCGCCGAGGTCCTTGAGCCGGTCGCCGTCGCCCACCACGAGCGCGGCACCGGTGCGGGTGAAGTACTCGGCGGCGGTGTCCGGTGCCATCCGCGGATTGCAGTGCACCGCCGCCGCGCCCAGGCTCGTGACCGCGATGTGGTGCAGCAGGCCGAACAGCCCGTGGCGGGTGCAGAGTCCGACGTGGGACGAGGCCGTCACGCCCTGCTCGCGGTACCAGTGCGCATAGCGCAGGACGGACCGCCGGACGTCGTCGAGGGAGAATCCCGGTATTTCCCGGTGCTGCCAGTCCGGCTGGGTGACATCCGGGTGGAACAGGAACGGCCGGTCCCGGTCGTGCGCGGTGTGCCAGGCGTGCCAGAAGAAGTTGCCCGCCCCCAGGTTCCGGTCGGCGTGCAGGCGCAGGCGCTGCGGAATCGACCGATGCGTGCCAAGGAGAAACATGAATACCTCACATTCCGGAGGGCGCTGAGCGGCGGGCGAGTCGCGAACGAGTCTGCGGGTGCCGTCTAAAGGTCCTCTGGAAGCAGAAGTACGAGGCAATTCCCGGGCGTTCGCGGGCCCCTGCATTAATCCTTGAGAAGGCGTCACGAGAATTGCGCGCGCAGGTTCTCCCGAACTCACATTGCCGGAGGCGCGTGCCATGGACCGCTCCACCCGCACACCGGTCGCCATCGTGGGCGGCGGTCCGGTCGGGCTGCTGCTCGCGCTCCTGCTCGACCACCACGGAGTCGACTCGGTGGTCTTCGACGCCGCGGACTCGGTCCCGACCGAACCGCGCGGCAATACTCACGGCGCCCGGACGATGGAGCACTACCGCAGGCTCGGACTCGCCGACCGGATAAGGGAGTTGGGACTGCCCGGCGGCCACAGCGCCGGCATCTCCTTCTTCACCCGCTACCGCGGCCACCTGCTGGCCCACCTGCCCTGGCCCGGCCCCGACGCGGCCCGCGCCCAGGTCGCGGCCGCCGTCCGCACCGACCAGGTGCCCGAGCCCATGCACCGGGCGAACCAGATGTACGTCGAGCGTCTGCTCATGGACCACGCCCGCACCCGGCCCCGCATCACCCTGCGCTACGGAAGCCGGGTCACGTCGGTCCGCGAACGGCCCGGTCATGTCGCGCTCACCGAGGAGGGCCGGCACGGCGGGAACACCTGGCGGGTCGCGCACGCGGTCGGGTGCGACGGCGGACACAGCCTGGTGCGCCGCTCGTTGGGCATTTCCTACGAGGGTGCGGGCTCGCTCGACCAGGACGTCCTCGGCCGCCGGGCGACCGCGGCGCACCTGCGCGTCCCCGGCCTGTACGAGCGGTTTTTGGGCGCCAACGCGGCCTGGAGCAACTGGGTGTTCAACGACGAACTCGCGCTGAACCTCATCGCCCTCGACGGCACCGACGCGTTCTTCCTGCTGACCAGTTCGGTCGATCCGGACGATCCCTCCGACGCCGCCCTCGTGGACCTGGTCCGACGGGCCGCCGGCGTACCCCTGGACGTGCGGGTGCTCAGCCGCCGCGCCTGGACACCGGGCGCGGCCCTGGTCGCCACCCGGTTCGGGGCCGGCCGGATCTGGCTCGCGGGCGACGCCGCCCATCTGTTCACCCCCAACGGCGGATTCGGGATGAACACCGGCGTCGACGACGCCGCCAACCTGGCCTGGAAACTGGCCGCCTCGGTACAGGGCTGGGCGGGCCCGGGCCTGTTGCCGTCCTACGAGGCCGAACGGCGGCCGGTCGCCCTGCGCAACACCGCCGCCGCCCGCGAGCTCAACATCGCCCTCGGAGCGATCGAGCGGCCGACGGCCCTGGAGGACGACTCCGCCGAGGGAGCGGCGGCCCGCACGAAGACGGCCGCACGGCTCGCCGCGTACGGGCAACTCACGCTGGACACGCTCGGTGTCCAACTCGGCGCGCGCTACGACGGCTCACCCGTCGTCGTCGGGGACGAGCGCCCGCCTCGGGACAGCTTCACCTCCTACGCGCCCTCGGGGGTGCCCGGCGGTCGCGCCCCGCACCTGTGGCTCGACGACCGCCACGGACCGGGCAGTTCGCTCTTCGACCGGTTCGGGCCGGGCTTCACCCTGCTGGACCTGGGCGCGGTGCCCCTCGACGCCGCCGGATTCGAGACCGCGGCGACGAAGAGCGGAATTCCGTTTTCGGTGCTCCGGGTTTCCGAACCCGCGGCGCGCGAGTTGTACGGGCGCGACCTCGTCCTCGTGCGGCCGGACCAGCACATCGCCTGGCGCGGAAACCGGCCGCCCACGGATATCGTCGATCTCCTGCGGCGGGTCACCGGCCATTAGCGTACGGTTACCGCCGAAAAAGGAATGAGTAATTCAGCAATCCCTCCCCGGAGTTCACCGGAAAACGATCGACGCGGAGTTGCCAAAGTGGCGCACCGATCATTCGGTGTCCGTCGAGGTGTGGTTACGGTTGAGCCGATACCGCCGGGCTCGAATCCGTGGAGAGGTAATGCGTTTCTCGATACTTGGGCCCCTGTCCGTCACCGGAAACGGCGGCGACAGAACGCCCAGCCCACCCAAGCACCGCCAGATGCTCGTCCTGATGCTGATGAACGCCAACCGGGTTGTGTCCATGGCCCAGTTCGTCGAGGAGCTGTGGGACTACAACCCGCCGCCCCGCGCCGTCGCGGCGGTGCACACCTACGTCATGCAGCTGCGCCGCATCCTGCAATCCGGCGGCACCCCGCCGGCCGACTCCGGCCGGATCGTCACCCGCGACCAGGGTTACCTGCTACGGGTCCACGACGGCGAACTCGACCTGCACACCTACGAACACCGCCTCCGCGCCGGCCACACCGCCCTGGACGCCGGAGCCCTGGCCGCCGGCGCCCGGCACATCCGGGCCGCCCACGCCATGTGGCGCGGACCGGTCTTCGTCGACGCCCCCGCAGGCCCGCTGCTGCGCGCCACTCTCGCGGCCCTGGAGAGCGACCGCCTGGAATCCGTCGTCCGCCGCGTCGACGCCGAACTGCAACTGGGCCGCCACCACCAGCTGCTCGCCGAACTGCACGCCCTCGTCCAGCAGGACCCCACCCACGAGCAGCTCGCGGGCCACCTGATGCTCGCCCTGTACCGGTCGGGACGGCGGGCCGACGCGCTCACCGTCTTCCACCGGCTGCGCCGGGCCCTGCGCGAGGAGTTGGGCACCACCCCCCGACCGGACACCCACCACCTCGTCACGGACATCCTGGCCGGCCACGTCAGGCTGGAGACGCCCTTCCCGGCGGAGACGCGGCTGTCCCTCGACGCCGCCGCCCACACCCAGGCCACCACCGTCCGCCGTACCCGCGCGAGGTCCGCGGACTGGCCGCAGGACCGGCCGCTGCTGCTCGGCGCGTGACCCGGCCGCGGTACCCCTGACCGGCCGAGGACGAAAGGCCCGCGGGCGCGCCCCGACCGCCCGCGCGCTCCCCACCCTCCACCGCACCGCCCGTCCCAAACCCACGCCGCCCGACAGACGTTGACGCCAGGCACCCGCCCTGCAACCCGTTCGCGCCGGATGGTGTTCAACCCCGCGAGAGCACCGGACGGGACTCTCACCGGCCTCCGGGCCGACACCACCGCACGCCACGTCATCGGATCGCCCGGCACGACGCGAGACGTCGGGACACCGGCATCCGAGACGCGGAACCCAAGACCCCAAGACAAGGACACCCATGGATCTGCAGCTATCCGGCCGCGTCGCCGTGGTCACCGGAGCCTCCAAGGGCATCGGCCTGGCCATCACCCGCTCCCTGCTCCAAGAGGGCGCCAAGGTCGTGGCGGTCTCCCGCAAGAGCAGTAACGAGCTGGACCAACTCGCGAGCGCGAACCTGCTCCACGTGCCGGCCGACCTGATGGCTCCCGAGGCCCCGGAGGCGGTCATCGCCCGTGCGGTGGACCACTTCGGGGGCGTCGACATCCTCGTGAACAACGCGGGCGGCCCGCCGCCCGGAGTCACCATGCCGCGCACCGGCTTCTTCGCCGGCAACGACGAGGAGTGGCAGTCGATCTTCGAGCTCAACCTCTTCTCGGCCGTCCGTGCGATCCGCGCGGCGATCCCGAAGATGCTTGAGCGCAACGGCGGCTCCATCATCAACATCTCCACCGGCATGGCCCGTCAGCCCGCGCCCGCCAACATCGAGTACGGCGCGGCCAAGGCGGGACTGTCCAACCTCACCCAGGCCCTGTCGGAGGAGTTCGGCCCGCAGGGCATCCGCGTCAACACCGTCTCCCCGGGCGCGGTCCGCACCGCGTGGTGGACCGAGGAGGGCGGCGCGGCCGACGTCATCGCCGGCATGGCGGGCGCC
Organism: Streptomyces sp. NPDC057743; assembly: GCF_042798755.1. Taxonomy (NCBI): domain Bacteria; kingdom Bacillati; phylum Actinomycetota; class Actinomycetes; order Kitasatosporales; family Streptomycetaceae; genus Streptomyces; species Streptomyces sp. NPDC057743. The sequence continues at coordinate 30,414 of NZ_JBHVJX010000048.1, read as the reverse complement.
GACCGCGACAGCGTCATGGACAGCATCGCCCCGCAGATGATGGGCCAGGTCACCGGCCGGCTCATCGACCCGCAGGAGGTCGCCGACGCGGTCCTGCTCCTGGCCTCGCCGCGCTCGGCGAGCACCACGGGCTCCGACTACGCCGTCGACGCCGGTTTCCACAAGAGCGTCTGACCGCACGACGCGCGCGGGCCGGGCTTCCCCGGCACGCCGGGACCCCGGTGGCCCACAGGCCACCGGGGTCCTCTCGCAGGCACCCCGGGCCGCCCCGGGCTCACGCCCGGTCGTCCGCGCCACCCTGCGCCGCGCCGAGCCGCGCTGCCACCACCGCGGGCAGCTCCTCCAGTTCGGCCGTCTCCGACGGGCCGCGCTTGAGGTACTCGGGATTGCACGCCTGGTAGCCCAACAGCCTGGCGAGCGGTGCCAGCGCGCCGTTCATCAGGCGTTGCAACGGCCAGGGGCGGTCCGTGAAGCGCAGCACATCGGCGAACTCCCGCATGGTCACCGCATGTTGGAGCAGCCCCGGACGCCCCTCGGCGTCCGTCTTGCCGTCCTGCGCCAACCCAAAGAGCTGACGCAGTATCAACTGTTCGAAGCGGTCGGCCCGGTTGACGAGCTGCACCACCGCGAACGAGGTCTCCTCGTCGGTGTTGCCGAACCACCGGTGCACCGTGCCCGCCGGCACCGTCACCGTCTGCCCCACCTCGCTGAGCACCACCTCCCGACCGCCCAGGTGCACACGCAGACTGCCGCGCACCAACGTGAAGATCTCCTGGCTGTACGGGTGGACGTGATAGCCGGCCGCGAACCCGCCGGGCTCGACATAGAGATCCATCACCGCCCGACCGCCGCCGGTGTGCGCGGCGGGCGTCCTGATGACGATCTTCTCCCGACAGCGGGGGTTGTAGTAGACCTCGCCCGGACGAACGGACATCTCTCCTCCAAAAGGGAAACGCCCGGCCGGCCCTCCGACCGGGCTCGTCGGCCCCACCCAGGTCCTGTCCGATGGGTCAGGGTCGGATAGGTAGCCCGGGCCGACCGGGGGTCACCGCACCGGATCGTGCTGCGGCGTTCGGCTCCCGCGACGCCCCACGGCCACGGCCACCAACACCGCGGCGCCGGCCAACGCGGCCCCCGTGCCCAGGCTCGCGCTGAGCCCGTAGCCATCGACCAGTACCCCGCCGAGCAGCGACCCCGAGGCCAGGGAGACCTGCACGGTGGTGACGAAGGCCGCCAGCCCACCCTCCGGCGCCTCGGGCACCGCCCGCATCAGCGTCGTCTGCAGGCTCAACGGCAGCGCCCCGAACGCGGCACCCCAGACCAGGACCAGGACGACCACCGCCGCCCCCGACCCCCGCACCACGGGCAGCAACGCCGCGACCACCGCGATCCCGGCCGCCGCCCCGACCACCGTGCCGCGCACCGAACGCGCCAGGGTCAGCCCGGCCAGGAAGTTGCCCGCAACCCCGGCCACGCCGTACCCCAGCAACACCGCCGCCACCGCGCCGGCACCCAGGAGCGCCCGCCCCTCCAGATACGGAGCGATATAGGTGTACGCCGCGAAGTGGCCCAGGAAGGCGAGCGACGTGACCAACAGGCCCGCCCGGGCGGCCCGGCTGCCGACCGCCGAGACCAGGGCCCGCCGGCCGGTCACCGCCGTCGCCGGTAGCGCAGGCAGCAAGCGGAGTTGGGCGGCGAGCGCGACCAGCGCCAACACACCGGCCGCCCAGAACGCCGTCCGCCAGCCCGCACTCCCACCGGTCAGCGCCGCCAGCGGCAGACTGGCCACCGTCCCCACCGCGATGCCGGCGGTGACGAAGGAGGACGCCCGGTGGACGGCCTCCGGCGGCACCAACCGCGGCGCCACGGCCGCCCCCAGGGCCCAGAACCCGCCCAACGCCGCGCCGAGCAACACCCGCCCGGCCAACACGGCCAGCAGATCCCCGGCGGTCGCACAGACCAGGTCGGCCAGCCCCGTCAACGTGGCCAGCGCCCACAACAAGGGACGACGGTCCAGCCGCCCGGCGGCCACGGTGAGCAGCGGCGCGGCGACGGCCGCCGCGAGCCCGGGCACGACCACCAACAGGCCACTCGTCCCCGTCGAGACACCCAGGTCCGCAGCGATGCCGGGCAGTGCGCCGACCGGCAGCAACTCGGAGAGCACCAGGGCGAAGGAGCCCAGCGCCACCGAGACGACGGCCGGCAGGCCGCCGCGGCGCCGGACGACGCCCGACACCGCAGCGGCCGGCCGGTGACCCGTCGTCCCGGTCACGACGTCGGCAGTTGCACCGACTGCCGGTGCCGGAAGACGTCGTGCGGGTCGTACTTCGCCTTGACCCGCTGCAGCCTCGGGTAGCCGTCCTTGTAATAGAGCGTGTACCAGGGCACGTTGGACTTGTTGTACGCCGGGTCGCTCAGGTCGACGTCGGGGTAGTTGACGTAGCAGCCGTCGGTGACGTCGTTGGGCACCGGCACGCCACCGGTCTCGGCGTAGACGCCGTGGAAGAACTCCCGGATCCACTTCAGGCACTTGGCCTCGTCCGCCCGGTCCGTCCACCAGATCATCCAGGCGGCCTTGTACGCGGCCTCCCGGTGCGGGGCGGCGGTGGCGTCCGGCGCGACCGCGTTGACCTTCCCGCCGAACGAGCTGAGCATCACCGACGCCGTGGAGTTGCCCACGTCGTCGCGGGTCAACTGCTGGTAGAACCTGTCGATGTGCGGGTCCGGCATGACCGTTCGGTAGTACGCGGACTTGAAGTCACCGTTGAGACTCGGGTCGTTGAGCGTCGGGTTGGTGGTCCCCAGGTAGCGCGCGGCCTGCAACCACGGCATCTTGCGCGGCTTGACGAACTCCGGCATGGCCGGCAGCTCTCCCATGTGGACGCTCAGCGGCTGGTGTTCGATGCCCAGCCCGGCCGTCACCGTGGCCAGGAAGTCGTCCAGCACCTTCTCCGCGCCGGGGGCGGTCGCATCGGCCTGGGTGACCAGCCCGATGTACCCGTTCGACTTGTGGTTCAGCGAGAGCATGCTGACCAGGTTGTCGTTCGGGGTGCCGGACCCCAGGTGCCTGGCGTGCCAGTCACCGAAGTTCTTCACCAGGCGGCGGAAGCGCTCCTTCGTCATCTGCTGCCACGGCCAGGAGATGGCGCTGAGCAACACCTCGGCCGGCGGCTGGGGCAGCAGCCCGGCCGGGTCCTTGCCCTTGGCCGTGGGCGAGCGGAAGAAGAAGCGTGTGATCACCCCGAAGTTGCCACCACCGCCACCGGTGTGCGCCCACCACAGGTCGTGGTGCGGGTCCTTGGGGTCCCGCGTCGCGACCTTGGCCCGGGCCACGCCGTCCGCGTCGACGGTGACCACCTCCACGCCGTACAGGTGGTCGACGACCAGGCCCAACGGGCGGCACAGCAGCCCCCAACCGCCGCCGCTGATGTGCCCGCCGGCGCCGACCTGGAAGCACATGCCGGCCGGCACGACCACGCCCCAGGTGCGGTACATCCGCTCGTAGACGTTGAGGAGCTCGGCCCCGGCCTCCACGGCGATGGCGTTCATCTTGGGGTCGTAGTAGACCCGGTTCATCTTCGTCATGTCGAGGATGACCCGGACCTCGGGGTTGAAGACGAAGTCCTCCCAACAGTGGCCGCCGCCGCGGACGGTCAGCCGCTTCCCGGCCGACACCGCCTGCTGCACGACCCGGGTCACCTGCGCCGTCGTCTCCGCCAGGCACACCTTCTCGGGCGAGGCCACCCAGCGCTGGTTCCAACCCCGGACCACGTCCGGATACCGCTTGTCGGACGGCGTGATGACGGTGACCGGCTCCGCAGCCGTCTCGCCCCCGCCGTCGGCCGCGGCCGCCGTCCCAGGCAGGCCCGCTCCCCCTAACAGCGCGGCACTACCCGCCACGGCGCCCGCGGCGAGCACATCCCGCCGCCGCACCGCGCCCTCATCGTTCCCCCTCATAACAACTCCTCGCTAATCCAACGTAGTTGTGGTCGATATGCGTGATCGCGTCAGGGAGCGCACCGGGGCGCCGGCACCCCGGGAAGTGCGCTCGCAACCGAGCCGGCCGCTTCGCCGGCGTACGAGTCAGCGGGCGTGCGGCCGCACCGACTGGCGGTGGCGGAAGACGTTGCGCGGGTCGTACGCCGTCTTCACCCGCCGCAGCCTTGAGTAGTTCTCCTTGTAGTACAGCTCGTGCCAGGGCACGTTGGACTTGTTGTACGCCAGGTCGTTCAGGTCGGTGTCCGGGTAGTTGACGTAGCAGCCGTCGGTGACGTCGTTGGGCACCGGCACACCGCCGGTCTCGACATACGTCTCCGCGTAGCTCTCCCGCGCCCAGGCGATGTACTTCGCGTCGTCGGCGGGGTCGTTCCACAGGACGGACCAGAGCATCTTGAACGCCGCGCCCCGGTGGACGAGGGCGGTCTCCCGCTCGCCGACCGCGTGCGTTTGGCCACCGTAGGGCGTCAACTGGATGTTGATCTTCGGGTTGTCGATGTCGGTGCGCGTGAGGTGCTTGTACAGCGTCTCCGCGTGCGCCCGCGGGAAGTTCGCCTTCATGTAGGCCGACTTGTACTTCGCCCGCAGTGTGGGGTCGTTGAGCTGCGGGTTGGTGGTGCCCATGAAGCGGGTGCACTGCAACCAGGGCATCCGCTGCGGCTTGGCCAGATGCGGCATCGGGCCCACCAACTCGCCCATCGGCTCGGTCAGCGCGCCCGGTCCGGTGGTGACCCCGGCGCTCATGTACGCGAGGTACTCGTCGAGCAGCTTCTCGGCGTGCGGGACACCCGCGTCGACCTGGGTGACCATCCCGATCTGGCCGTTGGACTGGTGGTTGAGCAGCATGAAACTCGTCACGAAGCGGTTGGGGCTGTCCGGTGCCATGTTGGCGACGTGCCAGGACGCGTAGTTCTGCACCAAGCGGACGAACTCGTCCCGGGTCAGGTCGCGCCACGCCCACGACACCGCGCTGAACAGCACCTCGGCCGGGGGCCTTGGCAGCAACCGGCACGGGTCGGTACCGGTCGCACCCGGCGAGCGGAAGAAGTAGCGCGTCACGACCCCGAAGTTGCCCCCGCCACCGCCGGTGTGGGCCCACCACAGGTCCCGGTGCGGGTCGTCCGGCTCCCGGGTGGCGACCACCGTCCGGACCGAGCCGTTGGCGGTCACGTGGACCACCTCCACCGCGTACAGGTGGTCGACGACGAGGCCGTCGCGGCGCACCAACATGCCCCAGCCGCCGCCGCTGACGTGCCCGCCGACCCCGACGGAATAGCAGATCCCGCCGGGGATGGTCACGCCCCAGGTGCCATACAGCTTCTCGTAGACGTCCAGTAGCCCGGCACCGGCCTCCACCGCGATCGCATTGAGCCCAGGGTGGTAGTAAACGGCCTTCATCCTCGACAGGTCGAGCACCATCTGGGTGCCCGCGTTGAAGACGAAGTCCTCCAGGCAGTGGCCGCCGCTGCGCACGGTCAGCCGCTTGTCGCGCCGCACGGCCTCGGCGACGACCGCCGGAACCTGGCTCGGCGCGTCGACCACCCGCACCGACTCCGGACGGGCGACGAACCGCGCGTTCAACGCCCGCACCAGGTCGGGGTACTGCCGGTCGTCGGGGGTAACCGTCATCGAGCCGGCCGCCCGGACGGCATCCGATCCGTGGTTTTCGCAAGCGCCGACGGCGTCGTCGGCAGGGTGATGCACCATGGTCATACCTTCGTGACAAGGACCCAGAGGTCGTGAATGGGAGCAAAGCCCGGCGGTCGCCGGGAGCCGGCCAACAGGCCGACTCAGGGCCCGCTCAGCGCTTGAGGGCGAACGTCAGGCCGTCGGCGAACGGCACCACGCTCAGGACCACCCGCTTGTCGTCGCGCACCTTGGCGTTGAAGGCCCGCAGCGCGGTCGTCTCCGAGTCCTGCTGCGCCTCGTCGAGCACCGCCCCGTGCCACAGCACGTTGTCGACCACGATCAGCCCGCCGGGCCGCAGCAGTTCCAGCGCGGCCTCGTAATAGGCCGCGTAGTTCTCCTTGTCGGCGTCGATGAAGACGAAGTCGAAGGAGCCTGCCGACCCGTTCTCCCGCATGAGGGCGGCCAGCGACTGCCGGGCGTCGCCGACGCGCAACTCGATCTTCTCCGCGACCCCGGCCCGACCGGCGAACTCCCGGGCGATCGAGGTCCACTCCTCACTGATGTCCAGCCCGACCACCCGACCGCCCGCGGGCAGTGCCATCGCGGTCGAGAGCAGGCTGTACCCGGTGAAGACGCCGATCTCCAGCGCCCGTCGGGCACCGATCGCCTTCACCAACAAGGCCAGGAACTGGCCCTGTTCGGGAGAGATCTGCATGAGCGCGAGCGGGAGCTCGGAAGTCTTCTTCCGCAGGTCCCGCAGCACGTCAGGCTCACGCAGGGAAATGCTGGCGACGTAATCCTGCATCGCCTCGTCGACGGTCACTTGAATGCGCATGAAACCCCCGTTTCACCATCGCGATCACGGCTGGCTCGGCGGCCAACGAGGGCCCGCCCGCCGTGCTCCCGGGGGCCGCGGATGCGCCCAACTCGCGCACCACATACGGAACTTGCCGATCCGTGACCGGACCGTGCCCCCCGACTTCCGAAAGCTAGAACGCCGGGCCGACGCCCGTCAAGCACTCCATGTGCACCCGTTTCTGGACTGTTTCTTCAGCACTCGCTCGAAGAATGCGGGTAATGCCGCCGGACGCGGACACGGGAATTTTCCGAATTCCTTGCCGAATCACCGGCGTCGGCGACACCGGCGACCGGAGCGGAATGCCGGGCGACCCGCGCCCGCCTTCCCTTTCCCGGAGGAGGCCCCGTAGTGGATCCGGAACAGCGCGCGTTGAGGGACTGCCTGGGGCAGTTCGCCTCGGGGGTGACCGTGGTGACCACCGGCGACGGCACGGCCGTCCACGGCGCCACCGTCAGCTCCTTCACCTCGGTGTCCCTCGCCCCACCGCTGATCCTGGTCTCCCTCGACCGCCGCAGCCGCACCTGCCACCGACTCGCCACGGCCCCGACCTTCGGCGTCAACGTGCTCGCGGCCGACCAGCGCGACCTCGCCCTGCTCTTCGCCGGACACACCGGCGGGCCGGCTCCGGAGATCTACTGGACGGGCGACCCGCATGCCCCCCAACTCCCGGGTTCCGTCGCACACTTCACCTGCCGACCCTGGGCCGGCTACGACGGCGGCGACCACGTCCTCCACATCGGCGAGGTCATCGACTTCGCGGCACCCGGCGGCCCGCCACTGCTCTTCCACTCCGGAACGCTCGGCGAACTGGGCCGGGCGCCCGGCGGAACCGTGTGGGCCGGCTCGCTCGACGGCCCCGCCCACGGCTGGACGGCCGACTTCGGCGCGCTCGCCGCGACCGCCGCCACACCATGACCACCACCGCGGCACGACCAACGGCCACCGCACCACCCAGGCCCAATGACCGGACAAGGAGCGAAACATGACGCCACCCAACGGCGCCCCGGCATCCAACGCCCCCCAGGATCCCGGAACGCGTCCACTGACCGGCCGTGAATACCTGGAGAGCCTGCGCGACGACCGCGAGATCTACCTCTACGGCGAGCGGGTCAAGGACGTCACCGCCCACCCTGCCTTCCGCAACTCGGCACTGATGACCGCCCGACTCTACGACGCCCTGCACGACCCCGCCCGGCGCGAGGTACTGACCTGCGCCACCGACACCGGCAACGGCCGCACCCACCCCTTCTTCCGCACCCCGCACACCGTGGCCGACCTCGTCGCCGACCGCGAGGCCATCGCCGAATGGGCCCGCATGACCTACGGCTGGATGGGCCGCAGCCCCGACTACAAGGCGTCCTTCCTCGGCACCCTCGGCGCCAACAGCGACTACTACAGCCCCTACGAGGGCAACGCCCAACGCTGGTACCAGGAATCCCAGGAGAAGGTCCTCTTCTGGAACCACGCCATCATCCACCCGCCGGTGGACCGCCACCTTCCCACCGAACAGGTCCAGGATGTCTTCGTGCACGTGGAGAAGGAGACCGACAACGGCCTGGTGGTCTCCGGCGCGAAAGTGGTGGCCACCGGCTCGGCCATCACCCACTACAACTTCATCTCCCACTACGGACTGCCGCTGCGCGACCGCAAGTTCGCGCTCGTCGCCACCGTGCCGATGGGCTCGCCCGGGCTGAAGCTGATCTGCCGCCCCTCCTACGCCGCGACCGCCGCCGTCATGGGCAGCCCCTTCGACCACCCCCTCTCCAGCCGGCTCGACGAGAACGACACCATCTTCGTCCTCGACAAGGTCCTCATCCCCTGGGAGAACGTCTTCCTCTACGGCGACGCCGACCGCGTCAACGGCTTCGCGCCCAGGTCCGGCTTCCTGGAACGACTCACCTTCCACGGTTGCATCCGACTCGCCGTGAAAATCGACTTCCTGGCCGGACTGCTGCTCAAGGCCGTCGAGATGACCGGCAGCAAGGACTTCCGCGGCATCCAGACCCGGATCGGCGAGGTCCTGGCCTGGCGCAACATGTTCTGGGCGCTCAGCGACGCCGCCGCCCGCAACCCGCAGGAGTGGAAGAACGGCGCGCTGCTGCCGCGCCTCGACTACGGCATGGCCTACCGCTGGTTCATGACCATCGGCTATCCGCGCATCAAGGAGATCATCCAACAGGACGTGGCCAGCGGACTGATCTACGTCAACTCCGCCGCCGAGGACTTCGCCAACCCCGAGATCCGGCCCTACCTGGACACCTATGTCCGCGGCTCCAACGGGTACGACTCCGTCAGCCGCGTCAAACTCATGAAACTGCTCTGGGACGCCATCGGCACCGAGTTCGGCGGCCGCCACGAACTGTACGAACGCAACTACTCGGGCAACCACGAGCAGGTGCGCACCGACATCCTCCAGGCCCAGGCCGCCAGCGGCCAACTCGATGAGTACAAGGGCTTCGCCGAACGCTGCCTGGCGGAGTACGACCTCGACGGCTGGACCGTCCCCGACCTCGACTCGTTCCCCGAACTGCGCGAGCAGCGCAAGCGGTTCTGGGGGTGACACCACGCGTCACGACGGGGCCGGCCCGCGATCGCGGGCCGGCCCCGTCATGCCACCGGCGCTCGTCGTCGGTGCGGTAGGCCCCGGCGGCGGTGTGCCCAACCGGCCGGCGCGCGGGGCATCACCGGCCCCGACTCACCCGGTCCGGCCGCGGCGCCCAGCCCCGCCCGTGCAGCCGGGCCCGGTCCCGCAGCACCTTCCCACTGGCCGAGCGCGCCAGTTCGGGCACGACATGGAAGGACTGCGGCACGGCCGCCTCCCGTAGGAACCGCCGGCACCAGGCCGCCAGGTCGGCCCGCTGCAACGCACCGGAGCCGGCCACATGCGCCTCCACCGGGTCCGGGCCCAGCACCACGGCGTCCCGGACATCCCGGTGGGCGAGCAACACCGCCTCGATATCGACCAGATACTCGCCCGAGGAGGTCCGCCCGTCCCGCCCGCGCAGCCGCCAGGCACCCGTCGCCGCATCCCTGGCCACCAGGTCGTGCGTCGGCAGCCAACCGCCGCCCGCCAACGCCGGCCACGGCTCGTACGGGTAGGGCGACGCGGGGACGTACACCTGCAAAGCGCCGGCGACCACCCGGGTACGCACACCGGGCAGCGGCACCCCGATCGCCCCGGGCCCGTACACTCCCGCCAGATCCGTGGCGACGACGCCGGTCTCCGTCGTGCCGTACGCCTGCCCCACCCGGACCCCGTAGCGCCGGGCGAACGCGTCCGCGGTCGCCACCGGCAGCGCGTCGCCGCCGGAGACGGCCAACCGCAGCCGCGGCAGCCGCGTTCCGGCAGGGGCGTTGGCCAACTGGGCGATCTGACGGGGGCCGCCCACCACCACGTCGGCGTCGGCCGCGGCCGCCACGACGGCCGCATCGCCGCCGGACGTCGGGAAGACCACCGTCGCGCCGGTCGCCAACGCGTGCAGCACGCCCCCGATCAACGCGAACGAGCGCGCCACCGGCTCCAGGACCGCCACCCGCTCGCCACCGCGCGGCGCCAACGGCAGCGCACCGACCCGCCGCACCTCCGCCAACAGGGACGACGCGGTGCGCCCCGCGGCCTTGGGCCGACCCGTGGTACCGGAGGAGAACTGCACCACGCAGTGGTCCGTGCGCGCCGGCCGGCCACCCTGCCGGCGCCGCACCAAGACCTCACACTCCGGCGCGAACCGGTCCTCGTCGCCCAGGAGTTCCCCGAGCGTGATCACGAACTGCGGGTCACTGAGCTCCAACAGCGCCCGTCGCTCCGCGCGCGAAACCGACGGCTCCAACAGCACGACCTGCGCACCCAGGGACCACAGCGCGCACACCACCCACAACTGCGTGAAGCTGGGCGTGCCGTGCAGCGCCACCGTGCTCCCCACACGGATGCCGTGGGCGGGCAGCACGCGGGCCAGCCACGCGGTGCGGGCGCGCAACTCCCGGAAGGACACCGCGTCGGCGCCCGCCCGAGCCCACTGCGCACGCGGGTCGCCGGCGGCCAGCAGCCCCCCGCCCCACCAGCCTTCGTCGTTCATCTTCTCTCCAGGCCGCTGCCTCCCCGCCGGTGGTGCCGACCCCTTACGGGAGCGCGGCACCACCGGCACGTACGGCGGCTACTTCTCGACGCAGAACTCGCCGACGGGCCAGCCGACATGGCGCTTGTCGGTGGCGATGTGCCCGAGCAGCAGGTCGCCCTGGGTCAGCTCCGTCACGTTCAGGACCGCCGCGCCCGGGCCCAGCACCCGCACATGCCAGTCGTCCTGCACGATCAGGTTGACCTCGACACCGTCCGGCGAGACCGCCCGGATGCCCAACAGCGGACGCGATTCGAGCTTGATCCGCCCCACCACGATCCGGCGGGTCCGGCCGTCGGCCCCCACCGCCAACACCGCCGAGCCGGCCTTCAACTCGCTCAGGTAGTTGGTGCGGTTGTCCTGACCGAAGACGTACGAGTGCAGTGCACCCGCGTTGACCCGGAACGGGCGCGTCGGCATATAGGGCAGCGGATGGGTCTCGCTTACGCACAGGATGAACCCGTGCGCGTACGAGCCGATGAGCATCCCCTCGTCCTTCTCGAAGTGCGTGCAGGTGTCGATGCACACCCGGTCGCCCAGACCGAGGTGCTCGATCGACTCCACCGTCAGCGTGGTCAGCTCCAGGTCGGGAGTCGCCTCCCGCAGCAGCTCCACGAGCCGGAAGACGTCATTGGCATCGCGCGGGGCCAGCAGGACGCCCTCCGAACCCTTCTCCAGGACGTCGACGATGACCCTCGCCTCCTCCAAGTCCTCTGCCCGGCACACGAGTTGGCCGGGGGACCGGTCAGCGGCCGCGATCACGATCTCCAGCGGGATCTTCGTCGGGTCCTTGAATTGCACCACCGCGTACGGCAGCGCCACCGCCGTCTCGCAGGCCAGGGTCAGCGTGGGATCGTCGACGACGTCCACCAGACCCGCCACGTCCGGCTCGCCCGACTGGTGCCGGGTCCGGAGCCGGTCGAGGCCACCGGTACCGGCGACCTCCCGCAGCACGATCAGCCCGTCCGGGGCCCCTTCGGCCGGCGGTTCGGCGCCGGCCAGGATGCGCTTGACGGTGACCGGGAGCGTGGCGAGCGTGTCGATGTTGTCGTCCACGATGCCGTCGACACGGGCGTGGATGGCCGCGTCGACGACCGCCTCCCGCTGCTCGGCGGGAACGGTACGGAGGTCGATCCAGGCGAACTTCACAGGGCACCTGCCAATTCGGGAGAGGACTCGGACGGGCGCGCGGGACCGCTGCCGTGGACGATCGCGGCCAGGTCCCGGACCACGGACTGGGGTGAGGCACTGGTGAACACCCGGCGGCCCACGGCGAGTCCGGCACAACCGGAGGTCATCGCCGCGCCCGCGAAGGCCGCCAGATCCTCCCCGGACCCACCGCCGCCCGCGACGACGACGGGCAGCGGAGCGGACTGGACCACCTCGGCCATCCGCGCCGCCGGTGCGGCGAGCACCGTCTTGACGATGTCGACGCCGAGATCGGCCGCGACGCTGACGGCGTGCGCCACGAGCTCCGGCCGAGCGGGGTCCGTCACCCGGGGACCCCGGGGGTAGACCATCGCTATCAGGGGCATGCCCCAGCGCTCGCACGCCCCGGCCACGGTTCCCAGGTCGCGCAGTTGCGCGGGCTCGGTGTCCGAACCCAAGTTGACGTGGACGCTCACCGCGTCCGCCCCCAGGCGCAGGCACTCCTCGACATCGCCGACGAGGACCTTGGCGTCCACGTCCGGCCCCACGACGGTGCTCGCGCTCAGATGCACCACGAGCCTGGTGTCCGCCAGCAGACTGGGCGGGATCGTGCGGGCCCTGCCTTTGTGCACCACGACGGCGTCCGCACCGCCCGCCGCGAGGTCCGCCACCAGGCCGGGGAAATCGGCCGCGGGCACGATCGGCCCGTCGGAGACGGAATGGTCCAGTGGGACGAACAGATACCGGCCGTCACCGGGACGGGACAGCCGTGCCAGGCGCAGTGCTCTTCCGGTCAGCGGCATCGATGTCATGACACGCCCCCATTCGTACGCGACAGCTCTGCCTCACGACGGAACTCTCGCAAGGGCCGCTGAAGAATCGAGCCAACCCGAACTCGCGCCCCACGGCGGACGATTGTCTGTAGCCGTTGGCTTGTGGGGCGCTTGACCCGGGAGCGGGCTCCAGAGGGGCGGGCTGGCGCCGCCGCCGGGTGGCGCAACCGCCCGGAGGCCAGGGCACGCGTGAGATGCCCCAAGCACGGGAACCCTGCCCGGGGCCTCACTGGTGAACACGCGGCCAGGTCAGGCCGGCTGGGGCCGACCGGGCGCTTGCCAGGCGCGCATGATTGCCAGGCTGTCCTCGTAGAAGCGGTACCGCGTGATCTGTCCGTCAGTCACCGTCATATGGATGGCGAACCAGCTCTCCATCAGTGCGTTGTTCGCCCTGACCCGGCTCCTGAGGTGCCCGAGCGCCACCGCGTGCTGGTCGTCGGCGAGCACCTGCTCGATGACGAACTCCTCCTTGGCCACGTGGTGGTAGAGCACCGTGAAGAAGTCCGCGACGTCCTCTCGCGTCGAACGCGTACCGAGCCAGGGGACTTCCTCCGCGCCGGGAACGCACCAGTCGACCTTCTCGGCGAAGAGCTCCGCTATCCGGTCGCTGTGGCCGCTCTCCAGCGCTCGCACATACGCCTCCACGGCCTCGCGGGGCGTCCGCTGTTCCGCTGTCATCGTGGGCCTCTCTCCTGCGTTCGTTGGGGACGAGGCGAAGTCGCCACTCGTGGTCGCCCCGTTGGGCGTGACGCTACCAGCTTTTTGGATCGATCAGTACATAACTGGTGGTTGCCTTTCCGGCACCCACGGGGCATGGGGAGTTGGGGGCACAAGGGGGATCAGGGCTGTGCGGAAGGAAAGCGAGGGGCGCGCTTTTCGCGCAGGGCCGTGTAGCCCTCCACGACGTCCGGGCCGAGGAAGGTGAGCATTTCGTAGGCGGCGGACTGGTCGAAGGTGGGGCCGAAGGCGCGCAGCCAGTTGTTGAGGGTGCGTTTTGTCAGGCGGATGGCTTGTTGGGGGCCGGTGGCGAGGCTGTCGGCGATTCTGAGGGCCTCGTCGAGGACTTGGTCGCGGGGGAGGGCCTTGGCGACCATGCCGAGGCGCTCGGCCTCGGCGCCGGTGAGCATCTCGCCGGTCAGCAGGTAGTAGCGGGCCTTGGCCATGCCGACCAGGAGCGGCCAGATGATGGCGGCGTGGTCGCCCGCGGCGACGCCGAGCCTGACGTGCCCGTCGCCGATCTTCGCGTCCTCGGCCGCGATGGCGACGTCGGCGAGCAACGCGGCGACCGTACCGGCGCCCACCGCAACGCCGTTGATCGCGGAAACGATCGGCTTCTCGCAGTTGACGATGTTGTAGACGAGGTCGCTCATCTCGCTGAGCATGTGCGAGACCCGGTCGTAGTCACCGGCCATCCGCTCGACCATCGCCAGGTCCCCGCCGGCGGAGAACGCCCGGCCCGCGCCGGTGATGACGGCGACGCGGGTCTCGGGGTCGGCACCGACGTCGGTCCAGACCCTGGCGAGTTCGGTGTGCATCTGCTCGTCGGCGGCGTTGTACTTCTCGGGCCGGTCGAGGGTGATGAGGAGAACGCCGTTCGGGCGGCGGGAGAAGGCGAGTTGCTCGTACTGCTCGTAGCCATCGAAGGTCACCGGAATCCTCCGTTCGTCGCGGCCCGCGAAGGCCGGTCCAGTTGACGGCCGTAGCCCACCACAGGCAACCACAGTGGTGGTGTGCACAGACAGCGCCGCGGGGACGCCCGGAAGGGGCGTCCCCGCGGTCACCGTGGTGGGTCAGTCGCGCCCGGCGCTCGCCACCGGGTCGTGGGCGAACTCCAGGTGGGTCAGGCCGGGGAGTACGGCGCCGGCCTCGGTCAGGGCGTCCGCCTGGTGGGTCGTGGTGAGGGCCACGACCGTGCAGCCGGCCGCCCGTCCGGACCGGATGCCCGACGGGGCGTCCTCCACCACCAGACAGTCGGTGGGGGAGACCCCGAGGGCCTCGGCGCCGAGCAGGTACGGCGTCGGGTCGGGCTTGCCGCGCGGGCAGTCGTCCGCCGTGACCAGGACCTCAGGGACCGGCAGTCCCGAGGCGGCCAGGCGGTGCCGGGCCAGCGCGGCGGAGCACGCCGTGACGACGGCCCAGCGCTGGCCCCGCGCGGTCAGCGACGCGAGGAGCTCGGCGGCACCCGGCATCGCGGTGCCCGGAGTGGGGTCCTCCTCCTGGATCTGGAGTTGGTAGCGGGCCGCCTGCGCCACCTTGTCCGCGGGCCAGTACGGCCGCACGGTCCGGATCAGGTCGACGGCCGTGTGGCCGTGCAGCAGCCCCTCCAACTCCTCGGGGACCACGTCGTACCGCGCGCACCACAGGTTCCAGGCCCGGTCCACCGAATCGCCCGAGTCGACCAGGGTGCCGTCCAGGTCGAAGAGCACGGCCGCGTAGTCGCGCCCGACGGTGGTGGGACGCAGCACGGTGGCCGTGGCCGCGGCGGGGGTCACGACGCGGCCCCTGCGCCGTCGCGGTACTGCGCGAGGAAGTCTTCCTCCGCGGTGCGCGAGGACGGGTGCGAGACCAGGTCGCGCAGTACGGCGAGCGGGACGGTCACCGCGTCGGCGCCCTGCCGCAGCACCTCGGCCACCTGCTCCGGGGTCTTCACCGAGGCGGCCACCACCTGCGGGGCGGGGCGGGTGCCGCGCACCGCCACCAGGCCGGCCACCAGCGGATCGGAGACCTGAGGGTCCTTCAGGCCGCGGTCGTGGTACGGGATCACGGCATGGCAGCCGAGGGCGAGGGCGGTGATCATCGCCCTGGGCGCCTGGGCGGCCGTCAGCGCCACGCGGGCACCTCGCTGCCGCACGGCGTGGGCCAGGGCCGTACCGGGCGCGGTCGCCATGGCCTTGATGATCACGCGCTCGGGGTCGACGTCGACGGCGCGACGGGCCTCGGCCACCAGATCGTCGCCGTAGGCCCCGGTGGGCTGGTAGCACACCTCACCGGGCACCAACGCCAGCAGCGTGGCGAGGTGTTCGAGGGGCTTGTCGGTTGCCGCCCGCATCAGCTTCGGGTTGGTCGTCGCGCTGGTGACCAGGCCCGACGCCACGGCCTCCTTGACGTCGGCGGGGTCCGCGCTGTCGATCAGCAGGATGCTCATGCCTCCACCTTCCGCTGGGTCTCGAAGCCCTGGGTGACCCAGATACCGCGCCAGGCGTCGGGGTCGGCGGGCAGCCGCAGCTCGATCAGCGCGGGCCCGTCCACGGCCGCGGCCTTGTCGAGTTCGGCCGACAGTCGCTCGACGGCCTCCTCGACGGCCTCGGGGTCACCGCCGACGGGGACCTCCACGGCGGCCGCCGGGATGCCGAACGAGCTGGCCAGCGCGCAGTAGTCGAAGTCCTCGACGTTGTGCAGGAACGGCCGGGTGCCCTCCCCGAACCACTCCGGACCGGAGGCCGCCGACTGCTTGGTCAGCGAGACCGAACGGCCGTTGTTGCACACCAGGTAGGTGATGCGGGGCCGTTCCTGGACCGCGGCCACCAGCCCCTGGAAGGAGTTGGTGAACGCCTGGTCCCCGAGCGTGCACAGCACGTCCGCATCCGGGTTGGCGATGGCGACGCCGGTGGCCAGCGGGATGCCGCCGCCGACGAAACCGCCGTGCCCGCCGAAGACCCGCAGCCCGGGCGGGAAGCCGTCGTAGCCCTCGGAGAGCAGACCGCCGAACATCTGGCTGTCGTCCACCAACACCGGGTTGCGCCAGCAGGAGAGCAGCCCCGCGACGGCGTCGACGATCCGCTGACGGGCCGCGACGACCGGCTCGCGGGCCGGCTCCGGGGTGTGCATCGCCGTGGCGGCCACCTCGGGGCTAAACCACTGCTCCCGCGCGGTGCCCATCTGCTCAAGCCGCGAGGCGATGCCCAGCAGCGCCGCGCCCGGGTCGCCCGGGACCAGCAGGTCGTCGGGGGACAGGTACTCGTTCTTCTCGACCTTGGCCGGGTCGGTGTTCAGCGCGATCTTGCGGCACTCGGGCAGCGGACCGACGACCCGGGGGTAGATGTTGCGGTCCTCGACGGTGACCAACAGGTCGCAGCGGTCCAGCAGTTCGAGGTGGGCCGGGCTGTAGGGGTTGAGCCAGCCCGCGAAGCCGTGCACCTCCTCGCTGCGCAGCCGCTCGAACAGCATCGGGCCGCGGCGGTAGCGGACCTGGAGCACGGCCGCGCCCAGCGCCCGGCTCACCCGGTCCAGGCCCTCGCGCACCCCGTCGTGACGCAGCGCGTAGTCGTCGACCAGGATCACCGGGCGGTCGGCCGTGGCCAGCAACCCCGTGGCCGCGGCGACGACTTCGGTCTCCGGCAGTCCCGGTGCCGGCGGCGTCGGCGCCTCCGCGAGCGCCTCGGCCGGAATCCACCGCTGCTCGGCGACGTCCTGCGGTATGCCGAAGAGCGCCGGCCGGTACGGCGCCTGGCGCACGACCCGGCACGCCTCGCGCAGCCTGGCCACGAACGCTACGGCCGCCGCTGTGGCCGCGTCCCCGGCCGGCACCGCGGGGGCCTGCCACCACCAACTGGTGAACTCACCAATGGCCGCCAGCAGGTTGTCCTCGCCGTGCGGCGGCAGGAACCGCGCGGAGCCGCTGCTCGGCAGCCCCACCAGGAACACCGTGCCGGCCTCGTTGCGCCGCACGTCGGCCACCGCGCCGGCGCCGTTGGTCAGGCCCCGGGCGCCGTGCAGGATCGCGGCGGCCCGGCCGGGGGCGAGGAAGCTGCCGCCGCCCGCCATGAACGCCGACTCCTTGTCGCCGCGCCCGTTGACCATGGCGACGCCCTGGGTCCGGTCGACGGCGTCACACAGGGAGAGTTCACTGGTTCCGGGGTAGCCGAAGACGGTCCGGGTGCCGCTCTGCGCCAGGATCACGGCGACGGCCTCGGCCCCGGTCAGTAACGGAGTGCGGGCCAGCAGACAGTTCACCACGGCGGCGGTCTCGGTCACCGGCCGCTTGAGCACCCCGGCGAGGGTGGCCTCGGCCGCCCGCCGGCCGCCGGCCAGGAGTTGACCCACCAGACGGGCCGCGTCGGGACCCGCCAGTTCCAGCAGCCGGTCGGCGACGGCCTCGGGCTCGGCGGGCTCCGCGGTCGGCAGGTTCCGCAGCGCGGGGTGTTCGGTAACGGGCAGGGGAGTGACAGACATGGAGCCTCTTTCAGCAGTGGGTGGATCGGTCGGCATCGATGCAGCGTCGGAGGTGCTCGTTGGTGAACTTGCCGTGGGGGTCGTAGCCGTGGACGAGGTCCACGAAGTCGGGCAGCTTCGGATAGTGGGAGCGCACCACGTCGGGTGCGGTGGTGTAGACCTTCGCCCAGTGCGGTCGGGCGGCGAACGGGGTGAGGACGTCCTCGACCAGCCGCACCACTGGCAACACCGCGTCGAGGTCGGAGGTCCAGGTGAAGTGGATGCTGACGCTGTCGCGACCCTGGGCGGGGCTGAGCCACAGCCGGTCGGCGGCCACCGTGCGGACCTCGCAGATGTGCAGCACCGGCGCGAGCCGCTCGCGCACCAAATCCAGCGCGCGCAGCGCCGCTGGCGCGTCCTGGGCGGCCAGCAGGTACTCCGACTGGAGCTCGTCGCCCGCGCTGGGCACCGCGTCCGGCCTGAAGTGCGACAGCCGCTCGTGCCAGGGGCCGATGACGCCCAACTGCTGGGTGCAGCAGTCGGCGTCCAGGCCGTCGACCGGGTGCCGGGGGCCGTCCGCGGGCACCGCGGTGAACCAGGGCTCGTGCACCACCGTCGGATCGGGATCGCCGATCCGCTGGTTGATCCACACCTGGGTGAGACGGGGGCCGCGCCAGTCGGTGAACAGGCACACGCTGTAGGCGTCGGCGACCAGCTCCGCGAAGTGCGCGTCCAGCACCTCCAACGGCAGCCCCTCATAGACCCGTTGCCGCATGGCGAACGTCGGCACCAGATCCAGCGTCACGGACGTCACCACCCCCAGCGCCCCCAGATTGACCACGGCGCCCTCGAACTCCCGCGGATGGGTGTCGCGGGCGAGGGTCACCAGGTCGCCGTCGGCGGTCACCAGGTCCAGGGCCGCCACGGAGGTCGACAGGCACCCGTTGCGCACCCCCGAGCCGTGCGTCCCGGTCACCACGGAGCCACCGACCGAAACGTGCGGCAGCGAGGCGAGGTTGGGCAGCGCGAACCCCGCACGCTCCACCGGACCCACCACGTCCGAGTACGGCAGGCCCGCGGCCACCTTCACCGTCGCGGCCCTGGAGTCCACCTCGACGACCGGCGGCAGCGACGTGACCGAGAGAAGCGTCCCCGGGGTGTCGGCGAGGTCGTTGAAGGAGTGCGCCGTGCCCAGGGCCCGCACCTGCCGGCCGCGGGCGACCACGGCTTGCAGCTCGGGCACCGAGGTGGGCGCGACGAACTCCCGCGCGCCAAAGGCGACATTGCCGGACCAGTTGGTCACCGTACGGGGCGGTGTCGCGCTCACGCGGCCGGTCCCTTCGACGGTGCTGCGGTGGTCGGGTCCTCGTCGGTGAGGCGGACGACCACCGCCTCCAACGGGCCGAGCGGCAGCGGCCGGAGTGGAACCGTCGCGCCGGCCCGCCCGTCATGGGTCGACAGCTCGATGCGGCCGGCGGCCGGCAGCTCCACACCGGTGACCGTCACCTCGGCCGGACTCCGCTGGAAGTTCACCGCGACCAGCAGGAGTTCGCCGGCTGCCTGGCGCAGGTAGACGTAGGAGTCGCCGGAGCTGTCCAGTGAGCGGTAGCCGCCGCGCCGCAGCGCCGTCGAGCCGCCGCGGTAGCGGATCAGCCGCCGGTAGAGCGCTAACATCGAGGCGGGGTCGTCCCGTTGTGCCTCGACGTTGGCCCGCCCGGCGTCCGGCCCCGGCGCCAACCACGGCGTCCCGGTGCCGAACCCCTTGCCGGAGGCGTCCCACTGCATCGGGGTGCGCTGACCGTCCCGGCCGTCCACGTCCCGCTCCAGACCGGCTGGCGGGGGCGCGTCCGCCATGCCGATCTCCTCGCCGTAGTAGACGCACGGCGTCCCCGGCAGCGTCAGCATGATGACCGCCGCCGCCCGCGCCGGACCCCAGCCGCCGAAGCGGCTGACCGTCCGCGAGATGTCGTGGGTGGCCAGCGCGTACGTCGGCCAGGAACCGGGCCGCATCGCCGCCAGCAGGCCGTCGACCGTGCGCCGGAACGCCGCGCCCTCCCACGGCTGTTCCCAGAAGGCGATGTGGAAGACCGTGTGCATGCCCTCGCCGCCGAAGTACTCGGCGAGCCGGGCGTCGTCGCTGATCGGCACCTCGCCCAGCACGAACCGGCCCTGCGTCATGGACCCGTCGAGACCGGGATAGGAGTCCAGCACCTCGCGCAGCTCCCGCAGCACGTCGTGCACCTCCGGCAGGTCCAACTGGCGCTGGCGCATCCCGGGCACGCTGACATGGCGACGGGCGAGCGCCAACTCCGGCGGGTTGTCCCGCAACTGCTCGTCCTTGAGCAGCCGGTGGGCCACATCGGCGCGGAACCCGTCCACCCCGCGGTTCAGCCAGAACCGCCACACCTTGCGCATCGCCTCCCGCACGGCGGGCTCGCGCCAGTTCAGGTCCGGCTGCCCGGGGGTGAAGCTGTGCAGGTAGTACTGGCCGGTGGTCGGATCGAGGGTCCAGGCGGGCCCGCACTTCTCGAAGGCGCTGAGCCAGTTGTTGGGCGGGCCGCCGTCCGGCGCCGGATCGGCCCAGATGTACCAGTTCCGCTTGGGGTTGGTGCGGCTGGAACGGGACTCGACGAACCAGGCATGCTCGGTGGAGGTGTGGTTCATCACCAGGTCCACCACGACCCGCAGGCCCCGCCGGTGCGCCTCGACGACCAGCTCGTCGAAGTCGGCGAGCGTGCCGTAGACGGGGTCGACGTCCTGGTAGTCGCTGATGTCGTAGCCGAAGTCGGCCTGCGGGGACGGGTAGAACGGCGAGAGCCAGATCGCGTCGACGCCGAGCGAGGACGAGGTGCCGTCCCGGAGGTGGTCGAGCCGGGAGATGATGCCCCGCAGGTCCCCGATGCCGTCGCCGTTGGAGTCGGCGAAGCTGCGCGGATAGATCTGGTACAGGACCGCCTCGCGCCACCACGGGCCGGGCCCGCCGGTGTCCTGCGGCGGTATCTGAGGGTGCGTGGTCATGCGGGCCCGCCTATCGGTCGACACCGGACATGTCGGGGTAGCGGTCGCCGGCCGCCGCACCGGGCGGGGCCGCCTTGGAGAGCCGCTTCAACTCCTCTGTCGTCAGCCGAAGTTGGCCGGCCGCCACGTTCTCCTCCAGCCGGGCCACGGTCTTGGTCCCGGGGATGGCGAGGACATCCTCGCCCTGGGCGAGCACCCAGGCCAGCGCCAACTGCCCCACACTCACCCCGCGGGCCTCGGCGATCGCGGCGATCTCCCGCACCAGCGCGGCGTTCTGCGACAGGTTCTCCGGCTGGAAGCGGGGCAGCGAACGCCGGAAGTCGTCCTCCCCGAGGTCGTCGAAGGACCGGATGCGGCCGGTGAGCAGGCCCCGACCCAGCGGGGCGTAGGCGATGAAGCCGATGCCCAACTCGCGCAGGGTGCCCAGCAGTTCGCGTTCCGGATCGCGGCTGACCAACGAGTACTCGGTCTGCACGGCGGTCACCGGGGTCACCGCATGGGCCCGGCGCACCGTCTCGGCGGACGCCTCCGACACCGCCAGGTGGCGCACCTTGCCCTCCTGCACCAGCTCCGCCAGCGCGCCGAAGGTCTCCTCGATCGGCGTGTCCGGATCCACCCGGTGCTGGCAGTAGACGTCGATGGTCTCCACGCCCAGCCGCCGCAACGAGCCCTCGCAGGACGCCTTCACGTACTCCGGCGTCCCGTTGACGCCGATCACCCGACCGTCCGGGCCCTTGACGTTGCCGAACTTGGTCATCAGGACCACCCGGTCACGGTTGCCGCGCACCGCCCGCCCGATGAGCTCCTCGTTGGTGTACGGGCCGTACATGTCGGCGGTGTCCAGGACGTTCACCCCGAGGTCCAGCGCCCGGTGAATGGTGCGGATCGACTCCGCGTCGTCCCAGGCGCCGTAGAACTGCGACATCCCCATGCAGCCCAGGCCCTGTTCGGACGTCACCAGCACGTCCCCCGCCGCGTTCTTTCCGAGCTTGCGCATCAGTGCTCCTCCGTGCTGCTGCGTCGTTGTCCGGGCCCCGGCTCGCCGGCCGCCGGCCCCGGGGTGTCCTTGAGGGCGTCCTCGATCAGCTGCGCCCACTGCGTCAGGTGCCGGTCGGGCAGGAACCGCTCCGCCACCCGCTCCCGCGCGCCCGCACCGAGCCGGGCAGCCAGGGCGGGGTCGGTCAGCAGGCGCCGGATCGCCGCCGCGGCCGCCGGAATGTCTCGCGGGTCATCGAGCAACAACCCGTGCCGATCGTCGTCGAGTTGGTCCCGCAGACCGCCGACCGCGCTCGCCACCAACGGCCGGCGCTTCCACATCGCCTCGGTCGCGGTCAGCCCGAACCCCTCGGCCAGGCTCTTCTGCACCACCACCGTCGCGTGCCGCTGCAACGCGTTGACGACCAGGGCGTTCTCCCGCAGGTCGGTCATCGGCAGACAGAGCAACTGACTGCGGCGCCGCAGCGCGTCGGGCAGCTCCCGCCACTGCTGTCGGCACTCCTCGAACAGGGCGGCGGCCTCGGGATCGTCGGCAACGGCCCCACCGACATCGGGACCCGCGAGCGTGAGGTACGCGTTGGCCACCTGGGCCTCGCCGAACGCCCGCAGCACCCCGCCCATGTCCTTGAGCCGGTCCCAGCGCGACACCTGCACCACCATCGGCACCTTCGCCGACGGCGGATCCCCCTCCCGCACCGCGGTCACCGGCCGCCGCACGGTGACCGGCTCGCCCACCGGCACCGGAACGGTCACCGGCAGCGGGCCGCCGTTGGCGAGGATCCCGACGGCACCCAGCACCGTCGTGGCCGTGGTGTCGGTGAGAGCGGTGTTACGCGGTGCGCACGGGTCGATCGACGGCGGGATCACCGTCGGCCGCTTTGCCCACCCGGGCACATGGCGTGGCGTGGAGAACACCATCCGGTCCTCGGGTTCCAGGAAGTGCCGCAGGAACGCCCAACCCTCGGCGGTGTGTCGGTTCGGCCGGTCGCTGCCGATGTGACAGCGCCACACCACACTCGCACCGCATTCCCGGGCCACCCGCACCAGCCCGACCGGCTGCGGATCGTGCACGACCACCACGTCGCCGGGCCGCACCCGGCGCGCCAACTCGACGGCGTTGGCCTCGGTGACCGCACGGAAGTGCGCCAGTTCGGCCGGTCCCAGCGCGCCCGAGTCGCCCTGGATGCCGTACAGCCGCAGGCACAGCCGCTTGGTGATGGCGAAGAACTCGGCATCGCCGTCGATCACCAACCACCGCGTGCCCACCCCGAGCGCCCCGGCCAGCGGACCGAGGCCGTACAGCAGCTCGGCGACCCCGCCACCGGCCGCGGTGGAGTTGAGCTGCCAGACCGTGCGCCCGGCCAGCCGCTTACCGACCCGCTCGGCGACGGAGGCCAACTCGGCGCTGCGCGCCGGGCCGAACGCCTCCTCGTAGGGCTCCAGTTGCACCGGGGGAAGATCGACCTCACGCATCGCGGACCTCCCGCGGCAGCAGCTCGATCACGGCCGGCCCAAAGCGGTCGGCGAGTTCCGCCAGGGTCAAGGCCAGCGCGTTGGGGGAGACCCGTCGCGCCGACACCCCCAACGCCTCGGCCATCCGCACCGGAGACGGCACCTCCCCACCGGGGCGAGCGGAGGGGGCAGCCGTCCCCTCCTCTTCCTCGGCCTCGGCGACCACCAGCACGACCCGCGCCAACTCCCGCCGGGCCACGGCCAACGCGGGCAACCCCTCGGCAAAGGCGGCACCGTCCAACAGACAGAGCACCCGCGCCCCGGGCTCCGCGAGCGCCCGGCCGAGCGCGAAGGGCACCGCACGGTACGGCGCGGCGTCCGCACCGGTCGCATGCCGACCGCCGGTCACGAACACGCTGTGCGGATACGGCCGGGCGACGGCCTCGTGCAGCGCCTCACCGAGGGGGCCGTCGACGGGCACCGGGGCGGGGGCGGCCTCCGGAACCCGGCGCTTTGACGCCTGCCGGCCCAGCGCGGACAACGGGACCCACGGCCGCTCGGCCGCCTCGGGGGAGAGGGTCAACAACACCGGCCCGGACGGCGCGTCGGCGGCGGTTCGCAACGCCTGCCGCAGCGCCGCGGCGAAGGCGTCGGCCGAGACGTCGGCGTCCCGCTCGGACGCCGTCCCGCAGTCGTACCAGGACCGGGCGGGCTGGGGAGTGGCCCGCAACAGGGCGAGCGCGGGCCCGTCGGGCGCCGGGGCGGCCAGCACCAGCGGGGCGGTACCGCTGCCGTGCGCGTCGGCCAACGCCACCGAGGCGCCCAGCAGTTCGGCGTCCGAGGTGAGGACGGCGACGGCCGCGCCGTGCCCCGCCTGGCTCGCGCCCGCGGCCTGGGCCAGCGCGTCCTGGGCGTCCCGGGCCCCGGCCAGGGTGCCCAACCGGGCGAACGCCGCGGCGAGGGCGCCGTCTTCGACGGTGGCGAACCCGCGGCCCGCCCCGGGCGCCCCGCTCTCGCGCGAAGTCGCGAGCGCCACCGCCTCGGCGCCGGTCAGCAGGGCCTGCGCCGGCTCGGGCAGCAGCTTGGCGACCGTGTCGTCCAGCGCGGCGTCGGTGCAGTCGAGCGCCTGGGCCACGGCGGTGGTGAACGCCGTACGCCCCAGGTCCTCGATCCGCCCCAGGACCAACCCGTCGGGTTCCCCGGTCGGGCGGTGCAGCAGGGCGCGGACCATGTCGTCGGCGAGCGGACCCGCGGTCCGGGCCGCCGCGGCGTCGGCCGGCGCGATGCCGAACGCCCGCAGCTGGACGTAGCGCGCGTCCCGCACCACCGCATCCACCACGACATCGGTACCGCTGAGCTCGTCCTGTAGGTCGAAGGGCTCGCCGTCGTCCTGCGTGAGCGTCACCCGCAGCCGGTACCGGCCGGGCTCCGAGGGCACCCGCGCCCGCATGGGCACCCGGTCGTCGTCCCCCGGAGGAATGGACCGGGTGAGCGCGGACCGGAGCGGCTGCGTGGCCACCTCCTTGCCGTCGGCGTCGTACCAGCGGTGGGTGACCCGCACGGGATACGGCGGCGCGGGGGTGAGCAGGGCGCTACCGGTGTTGCGGACGGTACAGGTGAAAGTGATCAGGCTCTTGGGCTCGGCCTCGACGACCGCACCGCCCTCGACCGGGGCGAGGGCCTCCGTAGCCTGGTGCGCGGTGTCCCGCGGCTCGTGTCGGGTGCCCTGCGGCCCGGTGAGCGTCAGGCGGGCCCGGCACTCGTGCGGGGTGAGCCGATCGCCGATCGCCCACAACCGCCGTGGCTGTACGCCGAGTTGGTCGAAGAGCTGCCGCTGAGCCTGCTCGTGAGCCCGGGTGGCGTTGGTGCCGAAGCCGGTCCGGACACCGGCCGCCATCGCGTCGGGCACCAACGCCAGCGCATACACCTCGCGCGCCGTCAGGTCCAACAGCCCGGCCAGGCTCCACCGCTGCCGGTCGACGACCGCCACCGCGGCCGTGGCGACGGACGACGCGGCATGCCGGTGCGGGCTCAGCCCCACGAAGACGTACCGGTCGGTGACGACCAGCCCCCGCGGCCAACCCGGCAGGGTCAGGGCCTGGGTGGGGCGCCGGGTCGCGTCGTCGAACTCCACCAGCTCGCCCGCGGCCGAGTCACAGATCAGCCACGTCCCGTCCTGGTGCCAGGGGTTGTGCGGGGCGCGCAGCCCCTCCAGGACCGGCTCGCCGTTGTCGAGCCTGACCACCCGCCCACTGGCGGGCTTGCCGTTCTCGTCCCAACCCCGGCGCCGCAGGTACTGCCCGAACCCACACACCACCGGCTGCCCGTGGTAGAGCGCCAGGCTGTTGACGTGCCAACTGTCCGGCTCACCCGGCGCGTGCCAACTCCACACCGCCTCGCCGTCCGGACCCACGCACCGGACCTCGTTCTGCATGGTCGCGGCGACGAGGACATTGCGCCCGACGGGCAGCAGGTCGTGCGGGGTGGAGACGTTGTCCAGCCGGTGGTAGCGGCGCACCCCGGTGGTGTCGTAGGTGACGAGCTCGGCCGGACTGCCGTCGGCGCTCCACAGGCACCGGTGGAGCAACCCGTCGTCGCCCAGCACCATCCCGCTGCTGGAGACCCGGTCCACGACCTCGGCACCCTGCGTGCCCCGCCCGATCGCGAACAGCCCGCCGCCGATGGTGTGGTGGGCGTCGAAGCACGACACCAGCAGGGTCTGCCCCTCGGGGACGAAGGAGGGCAGGTCGCCCTCGGCGGCGCTCGGGGCCGCGGCGTTCTCGTTTTCCATGCCCGCTTCCGTCGTCATCGGCCCGCCGCCTCAAGGGAGATGCTCTGCCACCGGGTGCGCCGGGCTCCGCCCAGGAACACCGCCGTCTCGGCCAGCGCCGCCGGGTCGGCCGTCGCCACGGCATGCGCGGACACGTCGTGCTCCGCGCCCAGCCCGTCGAGCTCCGCGGCGGCCCCACGCAGCGCGGCGGACGACTCCGCCGCCACCAGGAGGAACGTTCCGCCGTGGCCCTGCCGAGCCAGCACGTCCAACGCGGCCCCCGTACGATCCGGGCGGCCACCGCCCGCCAGGTCAATCACGAGGTCGAACCCGCCATAGGCGAGGACCGCCTCATGCACCGGATCGGCCTCCCCACCGGACCCGCCCGGCAGCGCGACCACGCGGCGCTCGCCGTACTTCCCACAGATCCGCTCCGCCGCCGCACGGTCCCCGGCGGCCAGCGCGACATGCGCCTCCTGGGCCGCGAGCAACTCGGCGACGGCCGCCGCCTCGGGGCCCGCCTCCGAGGCCCCCAGGACCAGCACCACCTTGCCCGCCAACAGCCCATCCGCCACCTTGAGTTGCGGCTTGAGTCGCATCAGCGGCCAGTACTCGTCGGCGACGCCCTGAGCCTCGGTCAGCGACACATAGCCGCCGACCGCCTCCGTCACCCGGACCACCGTCATCGTCTGCCGGTAGTGGTCCCGCCGCAGCCGGGCCGCCGCGGCGTCCGCGCCCTGGGTGACCACCCCGATCCCGGGCAGCACCACCGCACGGGGCGCATCGCTGCGCCGCCCACCGACCCGGCCCGCCTCCGTGATGTTCTCCTCGTAGTACGACCGGTACCAGGCCCGGTGCCGCTCCACCCCGTCCGCCAGGGCCTGCGCGGTCTGGTGCCCCGGCTCGGTCAACGCGCCGAGAACCAGCGGACGGTAGCCGACGGTGACCAGGTGATCGGGGCACCCCGGCCCCCGCAGACTGGCCAGCGGCCCCTGCACCGACGAAGCGAAGTCCTCGGTCGCCGCACTGCGGTCCACGTGCAACACGGGGCCGCGCTCACCCTCGAAGCAGGCACCGCGCAACGCGGGCAACACCTGAGCGAGCACCGCCTCCGCCCGCTCGTCCGACAACGCGGGCACGGCACGCCCGCCGAGGTCCAGCGGACCACGCGGAATCCGCCCCAGGGCGGCGACCGAACGGGCCACCGCCTCCAGCGAGTTGCGATAGCACTGCTCACTGGTGTCGGCCCAGGTGAACAGGCCGTGATTGGCCAGCAGCACGAAGCGGCAGCGCGGGTTCGCGGCGATCCGGTCGGCCAGCTCGCGGGCCACCCCGATGTCGAACTGCCGGTAGTCGAACCAGATCGCCTCGTCCCCGAACTCCTCCTCGGCCAGCTTGCGGCCCTCGGGGAACGAGGTCAGCGCGATGACCGCGTCGGGGTGACTGTGGTCGACATGCGCCGCCGGGATGAACGCGTGCGTCAACGTCTCTATGCCCGGACGCCGTTGCTCACCGGTGACCCCGCAGGCGACCAGGTGCGTGACCATCTCCTGCACGTCCAGCCGGTCCCGCTCGCGCAGCGTCAGCAACTCGTCCAGCCGCAGCGCGGGAAAGTCCTCGTCGGTCGTGGTGGCGCCGTCACAGCCCCAGGCACTCATCCACAACACCCGGGTCGAGCGCCCGCAATGATCCGTCACCGTCCCCTTGACCGAGAAGTTGCCGCCCCCCTCCTTGGACAGCGCCGACTCGGAACCCACCAGGTGCGAGCGGAATATCGCCTCGTCGCGCCCTGACAGGCCCCGCGCCGCCTCGGGATCCCAACGGTCCTTCGGCAGCGGTAACAGTTCCTCCGGCAACGCGCCCACGCGGCGCCTCCTTCGTGGCTGACTGGCAGAACAATCACGGACCCGACCCACGGGGGCCACGGCCCGAAGTGCACAAGAACTCACGTCAACGGACCGACAAAGTCCGACCAATACCAGGGAAATGATCGAGGGCAGAGGGAAGACGCAGATGAGGAATGAAGTAGGGGGGTGTTAGGGGGGTCCTAGGGGGGTGTGAAAGGCCCGGAGTTTGCGGCCCGTTCATGACGGTCGCAAAACACCGCCGGGCTCTTCGATGAAAAGCGAAGCACACGGTTCCAGACGCCGACAAGCGGCCAACCAGCGCCTAGCGATGTGATCCAGACAGAATAGGCTTGGTGTACCCCCGGAATGCAAAGCGGCCGTGGCGCACCGTGCAACGGGCGTAAATCGGCGGGGCAACGTCCCCTTTCGCAGCTCCACTGCCGGGCACGACACAGATGCGTAACTTACGCGCAGGACCTGCCGTAACGGGGGAGCGCGCCGCCTCGCGGTCCGGGCCCAACTGGCCCTTTCCCCCGGGGTTTCAGCCAAGTCGAAGAGGCGGCCCACCCGGTCGCCATTGACCACGTCGGCGACGGATGTGGATCCTGGGCTGCATGGACCGGTCGAGCGCATTCGATGAGGATGAGTGTGGCGCCTGGCAACATCGGGTTGCCGAACCGTGGACGACTCCCGAATTTTGTCGATGTTGGCCAGGAGCCACCGTCTGGCTGACCGGGCTCCCCAGTTCCGGAAAGACCACCATCGCCCGCGGGGTGGCACAGGAACTGCACGCACGCGGACGGCGCACGGAAATACTCGACGGCGACGAGAACCGGAAGTTGCTGTCCGCGGGGCTGGGATTCGGAAAGGAGGACCGGCTCACGAATGTGCGCCGGGTCGGCCTGATGTCCGAAGTCCTGGCGAGAAACGGGATTCTGGTCCTCGTACCGGTGATCGCCCCCTACACGGTGGCGCGGGCCGAGGTCCGTGCACGCCACACCGCCAGCGATACCGCCTTCCTGGAGGTCCATGTGGACGCCCCACTCGAAGTGTGCCGCGAGCGTGACGTCAAGGGGCTGTACGCCCGCCAGGCCGCGGGTCGACTCTCCGGCCTGACCGGCGTCGACGACCCCTACGAGCCGCCGCTCGCCCCGGAGTTACGCATCGAGACGCACCGCCTGAACATCGACGAATCCGTGGACAGCCTGCTGCTGGCCCTCGCCGAGCGTGGTCTCGCGTGACGGCGGAACCGTCCCGGCCGTCCACGAGTACCGAGGGCCGTGTGCCGGCGGATTCCTCCGGTGCGACGGCGGGATCCCGCACGGCGACAGACACCCGCAGGCCGCCCCAGACCCACGGACCCACCCGGCCGGACTTCCACCGTTGGACGCACCTGGATGCGTTGGAGTCGGAGGCGGTGCACATCTTCCGTGAGGTGGCGGGGGAGTTCGAGCGGCCGGTGATTCTCTTCTCCGGTGGCAAGGACTCGATCCTGATGTTGCATCTGGCGTTGAAGGCGTTCGCGCCGGCGCCGGTGCCCTTCGCGTTGCTGCATGTGGACACCGGTCACAACTTCCCCGAGGTGTTGGAGTACCGCGACACCACGGTGGCCCGCCATGGCCTGCGGTTGCATGTCGCCTCGGTGCAGGACTTCATCGACCGCGGCGAGTTGCGCGAACGCCCTGATGGCACCCGCAACCCCCTGCAGACCGTCCCGCTGCTCGATGCGATCGACTCGCACCGCTTCGACGCCGTCTTCGGGGGCGGCCGCCGCGACGAGGAAAAGGCCCGCGCCAAGGAACGCGTCTTCTCCCTGCGCGACGAGTTCGGTGGGTGGGACCCGCGCCGCCAACGCCCCGAACTGTGGCAGCTCTACAACGGCCGCCACTCCCCGGGCGAACACGTCCGCGTCTTCCCGCTGTCCAACTGGACCGAGTTGGACGTGTGGCAGTACATCGCCCGCGAGAAGATCGAACTGCCCGCCATCTACTACGCCCACCAGCGCGAGGTCTTCGCCCGAGGCGGCATGTGGCTGGCCCCCGGCCCCTGGGGCGGCCCCAGGCAGGACGAGCACCTGCAGGTGCGTCGGGTGCGGTACCGCACGGTGGGGGACATGTCCTGCACCGGCGCGGTCGACTCCGACGCGGACACCATCGATGCGGTCATCGCGGAGATCGCCGCCTCCCGCCTGACCGAACGCGGTGCCACCCGAGCCGACGACAAACTCTCCGAAGCCGCCATGGAAGACCGCAAGCGCGAGGGGTACTTCTAACATGAGCACCACCCACACCACCCCCACCACCCCCGACCCGGTGGGCCTGGGCGCCACCTCGCTGCTGCGCTTTGCCACCGCCGGCTCCGTCGACGACGGCAAATCCACCCTGGTCGGCCGCCTGCTCCACGACTCCAAGTCGGTCCTGACCGACCAACTCGAAGCCGTCGAGCACGCCTCCCGCAACCGCGGCCAACACGCCCCGGATCTGGCCCTGTTGACCGATGGGCTGCGCGCGGAGCGGGAACAGGGCATCACCATCGATGTCGCCTACCGCTACTTCGCCACCCCCCGCCGCCGCTTCATCCTGGCCGACACCCCCGGCCACGT
>NZ_JBHVJX010000047.1:49029-50018 GCF_042798755.1 Streptomyces sp. NPDC057743 | reverse complement strand
ACAGTGCCCCGTCCGGTCCCTGTCCTCAACTCCCACCGGGCGGAGGCGCCCAAGTCACGGGAGGGGGCGGGCCGGAGGGGGTGGGTTTCCGGACGTAAAGCGAAGCAGTCCGGAAACCCGCCCCCGGAGGACCGCACCCGCCACCCACCAACAACCAGGCGCCCCCGGCCAACACACCCCTCCGCCGAAGGCGAAAAGACAGCAACCCGCACGGCGGGAGAGCCAACTACGTGGGAAGCCACCCCACCGCGGCGACCACATCCGCCGCGACGGCCGGCACGGACCGCCCGTCAGTGGGCACCCGCAGCACATCCGCGGCCACCCGCTCGTCCAACATCCGGGCCTTACGGGCGCTGCTGGCCAGCTCCTGGGCGAGCTCCGAGCCACGTTCCCGGCCGGTGAGCCGGGCCTCCGTCGTGGCGTCCGTGGCGGTGAGCAACACCCGCACGATCCGCACCCCGGGCCCCATCGCCCGCTCGAACATCCCCGTGCTCTCCGGCAGCACGCTCACCGTGTTGGTGTAGAGCAGCCGCCGACAGCCAACGCGGGCGTAATTCGCCCACACCGCCGTCAAGTTGCGCTCGGTGATC
Organism: Streptomyces sp. NPDC057743; assembly: GCF_042798755.1. Taxonomy (NCBI): domain Bacteria; kingdom Bacillati; phylum Actinomycetota; class Actinomycetes; order Kitasatosporales; family Streptomycetaceae; genus Streptomyces; species Streptomyces sp. NPDC057743. The sequence goes on along the minus strand of NZ_JBHVJX010000047.1, from coordinate 49,428 downwards.
GCGGACCGCGACGGATCGTCCTCCGGCGCCGGATGGATCTGCCCCATGAAGTCCCCTTCCACAACGGCGTGTCCCACCCCCGCCCCCCGCAACAGCGCCGAGACCTCCCACGCCACCGACGTCTTCCCGACCCCGGCCCGCCCCCCGAGGAGCAGCGCTTCACTCTCCACCTCATACGTCCCCATCCCGTAAGGGTGGCAGCCCCAACAACCCGCAGACGAACGGTTTTCCGCACCCCCACCCAGCCCTACCTCCTCCCCCACCGGGCGGGGAGCGCCCACCTCACGGGAGGGGGCGGGCCGGAGGGGGCGGGTTTGCGGACGTAAAGCGAAGCAGTCCCGCGACCACCCCCCCCCCGGGCGCCCCCCGCCCCCACCCCCCCCCCGGCCCCCCCCCCCC
>NZ_JBHVJX010000047.1:0-49019 GCF_042798755.1 Streptomyces sp. NPDC057743 | reverse complement strand
ACTGCGAATCTGCGGTTAACCCCGCGCGGGTTGGACCGCACCCGCCACCCACCACCCAGCGGGCGCCCCCGCCCCACACACCCCTCCGCCGAAGGCGAAAAAGACAGCAACCCGCACGGCGGGAAAGCCAACAACGTGGGGGGTTGACGCGGACGCGAATGGGCAAAGGTACGTCCCATGACGGTGATCGACAGAAGACGGCTCCTCGCCGCCGCAGGCGGCCTCGCTCTCGCCGGGGCGACCACGGCCTGCGGCACCAACACCGGCCGCAACCACACCGGTTCGGGCCCAGCGCTGGCGCAGTGGTACCACCAGTACGGCGAACCCGGCACCCAGCAGGCGGTGCGGCGTTACGCCGCCGCGTACAAGAAGGCGAACGTCACCGTCCAGTGGCGGCCGGGTGACTACGACCGGCAGACCGCCGCCGCGCTGCTCACCGACGCGGGCCCCGACGTCTTCGAGGTCAACGGCCCGCTGCTGGAGCAGATCCAGGGCGGTCAGGTGGCGGACCTGACCGACCTCGTCGCGCCGGTGAAGGACGACTTCAACCCGGCGGTGCTGGCGCCGAAGATCTGGCAGGACAAGATCTGGGGCATCCCGCAGACCGTCGACACCCAGGTGCTCTACTACCGCAAGAGCCTGCTCAAAGCGGCGGGCGTGCAGCCGCCCCAGAGCGTCGACGAACTGGTGGACGCGGCAAAGAAGTTGACCACCGGCAAGGTGAAGGGGCTGTTCCTCGGGAACGACGGCGGCGTCGGGGTGCTCAGCGGGACACCGCTGTTCGCCGCGGGGCTGAGCCTGATCACCGAGGACGGCAAGCCGGGGTTCGACGACCCGGCCGCGGCCCGGGTGTTGGCGAAGATCCGGCAGTTGTACGCGGACCGGTCGCTGCTGCTGGGCGCGCCCACCGACTGGTCCGACCCGGCGGCCTTCGTCCAGGGGTTGACCGCCATGCAGTGGTCGGGCCTGTGGGCGCTGCCGCAGATCACCAAGGCGCTGGGCGACGACTTCGGGGTGTTGCCGTTCCCGAAGGACGGCCCGCACGGGAAGCCGACCGTCCCGGTGGGCGCGTACGCGTCGGCGGTGAGCGCCCGCAGCAAGCACCTCGCGGCGGCCAAGGCGTTCGCCAGGTGGTTGTGGATCGACCGGACCGACTTCCAGCAGGACTTCGCGCTGTCCTACGGGTTCCACATCCCGGCCCGGCTCTCCCTGGCGAAGCGGGCCCGGCAGCTCCAACAGGGGCCGGCGGCCGAGGCGGTGCGGCTGGCGACCGAACACGGCTACGCCGAGCCGCTGTTGTGGACCAGCGTGGACCGCAACGCGTATCAGGACGCGCTGAGCCGGATCATCAAGGACGGGGCGCATCCGGAGACCGAGCTCAAGGCGGTGCTGCGGAAGGTCAACGCCGAGTTGCAGCGGGTCAGGAGGAAGTGAGCGCGCGCACCGCCCGGCTGCTCGGCCCGCAGCGGCGGAATCTGTGGTTCTGGGTGTTCGTCGGGCCGTTCGCGGTCGGGCTGGGCCTGTTCACCTACGTACCGCTGGTGTGGAGCGTCTACCTCAGCTTCTTCGACGCGCACAACACGGTGAACCCGACGCACTTCATCGGCCTGGACAACTACGCCGCGATGCTGAGCGACGACGCGTTCCTCGGCAGCCTGGGCACCTTCCTGCTGTTCACCGCGTTCATCGTGCCGGCCACCTTCGCGCTGTCGCTCGCGCTGGCGCTGATGGTGAACCGGCTGCGGGTGGCCCGCGCGTTCTTCCGCTCGGTGTTCTTCCTGCCGACCGCGTGCTCGTACGTCGTGGCGTCGCTGATCTGGAAGCTGTCGCTGTTCAACGGGGTGCGCTTCGGGCTGGCGAACACGGTGCTCGGCTGGTTCGGGATCGACCAGGTGGCGTGGCTGTCCACCACCAGTCCGCCGTGGTACTGGCTGGTCATCGTCACCGTGCGGCTCTGGCTCCAGGCCGGCTTCTACATGATCCTCTTCCTGGCCGGACTCCAGCGGATCTCCCCGCAGTTGTACGAGGCGGCGGCGGTGGACGGGGCCCGGCCGGGCTGGCAGGTCTTTCGGCACCTCACCTTCCCGCAGCTGCGGGCCACCTCGGTGGCGGTGCTGCTGCTCCTGGTCATCAACTCCTTCCAGGCGTTCGACGAGTTCTACAACCTGCTGAGCGACGCCCGCGGTTACCCCCCGTACGCCCGCCCGCCGCTGGTGTACCTCTACTACACCGCGCTCGGCCGGGACCAGAACCTCGGGCTGGGCAGCGCGGGCGCGGTGATCCTGGCCCTGATCATCGCGGTGGCGACGGTGGTCCAGGCCCGTTGGTTCGGACTCGGCCGCAAGGAGGAGTGAGACGTCGTGCACGATGCCCTGACCCGGGCCGGACGGGCGCTGCGCGTGGTGCTGTTGGTGGCACTGGCGCTGCTGTTCCTCGTCCCGTTCTACCTGCTGGTCCGCAACGGCCTGGCGAGCGAGTCCGACATCACCGCGCCTGACTGGACGTTCTTCCCGCGGACGTGGCACTGGTCGAACCTGACCGAGGTGTTCGCGGACCCGGATCTGCCGCTGGCCCGGTCGTTGCTCAACTCCGCGGTGATCGCGGTCTCGACGACCGTCGGCACGGTGGTGCTGGCCTCGATGGCCGGCTACGGCCTGGCCCGCATCCCCTACCGCCACGCCTCGGTGGTCTTCTACGCCATCCTGGGCACGCTGATGGTCCCGGCGGCGGTGACCTTCGTCCCCAGCTTCGTCCTGGTCTCCACGCTCGGCTGGATCTCCACCCTGCGCGGGCTGGTCATCCCGACCCTGTTCAGCGCCTTCGCCTGCTTCGTGTTCCGCCAGTACTTCCTGGGCTTCCCCAAGGAGTTGGAGGACGCGGCGCGGGTGGACGGGCTGGGGTACTGGCGGACGTACTGGCGGATCGTGGTGCCCAACGCCCGGCCGGTGTTCGCGGCGGTCGGCACCATCGTCTTCATCGGGGCGTGGAACTCCTTCCTGTGGCCGCTGGTGATCGGCCAGGACCAGTCGGCCTGGACGGTGCAGGTGGCGCTCTCCACGTTCACCACCGCACAGAACCTCAATCTGCACGAGCTGTTCGTGGCCGCGGGCGTCTCGATCGTCCCGTTGGTGGTGGTGTTCCTGCTGCTCCAGCGGTACATCGTGGCGGGCGTGGAGCGCAGCGGCATCGACGACTGAGCCGGCGCCCGGCCGCCCCGCGCCACCGGGCGGGCCCCGTGGCCCGATATGCCGAACCCGTGGGCACCGGGCCGTGGATGGGGTACGGTGCGTGCCATGTGCACGCACCCGTTCATCCGTGAGGCGGCGCCGCGCGACCGCGGCCCTCACGGCGCGTGCGCGCCCCGCGGCCTGAGCTTCCTGCGCCGCCGCGGCCGGGTGGGCTCGCCCCCACCGGCCCACTGTCCCAACGCCTGAAGCCCCGCGGCGCTCCCCAGGGGAGCCGTTATGTCGCCGTCCGGGCGCCGGCCCCCTCGCCTTCCCCTCCCCCCTTTCCCCCTTTCCTCCCTTTTCCCCTTCCCCAACTCGGCCCGAAGGAGGACCCGTTGACGACCCTCGACGCCACCGACTCCCCCGCTCCCGCCCCCGCCCTGCGCCCGCACCGCATCCCCGCCGACGGCCTCTACGAGGGCCGCCGGATCCTGCGCCGCACCCCGGGCGACTGGCCGGACCGCCCCTACGAGCTGTTCGAGGTGGTGCCGCTGGCCGCGACCATCGGGGCGGAGATCCGGGGACTGGATCTGGCCCGCCCGCTGTCCCCGGCGCTGCGGGCGGAGCTGAACCGGGCGCTGCTGGAGTGGAAGGTGCTGTTCTTCCGCGACCAGCACCTCAGCTCGGCCGCGCAGCGTCAATTCGCTTCCCATTGGGGGGAGTTGGAGACCAACCCGCTACTCGCCCCGGGAGACGCGAAGGAGGTGGTGCGGTTTGACAAGGCGGCCGGTGGCGTGCCGACGTTCGAGAACGTATGGCACACGGACGTAACCTTCCGCGAGCGGCCGGCGATGGGGGCGGTGTTGCAGCTGCGCGAGGTGCCGGAGTCGGGCGGGGACACGCTGTGGGCCGATATGGCGGCGGCGTACGACAATTTGCCGCCGGAAATCCGGGAGCGGATCGATGGGGCCCGGGCGGTGCACGACTATCTCCCGGGGTTCTCCCGTTTCTACTCCGCCACTCAACTTGCGCCATTCCAGGATGAGTTCCCGCCGGTCGTCCATCCGGTGGTGCGCCGGCACCCGGAGACCGGGCGGCGGATGCTGTTCGTCAACGCGTCGTTCACCACCCGGATCGTGGGCCTGCCGGTGGCGGAGAGCGACCGGCTGCTGCGGTTGCTGTTCCAGCAGGCGCACGTGCCGGAGTTCCAGGTGCGGTTCCGTTGGCGGGCCGGCGACGTGGCGTTCTGGGACAACCGCGCCACCCAGCACTACGCGGTCTTCGACTACGGGGCGCGGCGGCGGGTGGCCGAGCGGGTGGCGATCGCCGGGGACCGGCCGTTCTAGGGGCGCGGCGGCCCCGGGGGCCGGGGCGGGGTCTCGGGCCCGCGTCGGGGCTCACCGCTCGAAGGCCGCCGTCCCGTCGAGGCGGGCGCCGCGCAGCAGTGCGGCGCCCAGCGGCGTCAGGGTGTGCAGCACGGCGTTGCCCTGGCGCAGCGTCGAGAGCAGGCCGGCGTCCCGCAGGACGGTGGCGTGCTGGCTGGCGGAGGCCAGCGAGACGTCGACGCGGCGGGCGAGTTCGCTGGTGGTGCAGCCGACGCCGATGCCGTGCAGGATCGCCGAGCGGGTCTGGCCCACGAGGCGGCCCAGCGAACGGTCCGGCGGGCAGGGCGGGGTGAGCCGGGGCGCCGGGTGCTCGACCGGGTAGACCAGGACGGGCGTCAGGTCGGGGTTGTAGAAGGTGACCGGGGTGCGGCGGCAGAAGTAGGAGGGCAGCAGGAGCAGCCCCCGGCCGCCCAGGTGGAGGTCCCGGTCGACCGGGTAGTCGGCCTCCAGGACGGGCGGGCGCCAGCGCATCATCGGGGGCAGCGATGCCAACAGCCGGTCCGCGCCGCCGTCCAGGAGGGCCCGGCCGCGGGCCGCCCGGTCGGCCTCTATGCGGCTTTGGACGCGGTGCCAGTAGGGGGCGACGGCGGCGTCGTGGTAACTCTGCAGTATCCCGGCGAGCCGGCCCAGCGCCCGGGTCTCGCCGTCGGCCATGGCGCGTATCCAGGCGGGCAGCGGGCGGCCGGCGACCGGCGTGAGCCGGACGAGCTCGTCGTGCAGCCGGTGGGCGGGCGTCTCGCGCAGCGCGGCGAGCGCCTCGTCCATGCCGAGCAGGCCCTCCGCGGGCGTCAGGAAATCCGGGAAATAGCCGCGGCTGGGCACCAGCGGTGCCAGCAGACGCGTTTCGCCATTCAACCTTCCACGGGTTTCCGATCGCCAACTGCCGAACGTGGAATCGTCGCGCCGGTCGCGAAGTCGGTGAAAGCTTAAGACCGTCTCCCACAGCGCATCCGGGCGTGCGGCAATCCGCACGCGGGCCAGATCGAGTCCACTGAAATGGACGCGTAACACCGAACCCCCACTCTTTGGTTATCTCCCTGGGCCCCCGGCACGCCTGAGTATGCACGCCGCCACGTGCGGTCACCATGCCCTTTTGGCCAGACTTGAAAAGGGTCGCGCGGGGCCCCGCCTGCGGTGAATGCTGGAGGCAATTCAACGGCGGTGCGCACGGCCCGGATTGCTCGATCCCGTGGGGGGTGATGGGCAAACAACCGGCCCCGCGGCGTCCGTTGGAGGCCGCCTCCCACGCCGACTGGGAGGACGGCAGCTCCCGAGGGGGGAGTCCGGAGAAAGCGAAGGCGGCACCTGTGCGCACAGGTGCCGCCTTCGCCGTGCGTCAACTGGCCCTATCCGGCGGATCGTTGGCCGTATACGGTCGGCGGCGACGCCCCGGGACCGCCCCGCAGGGCCCCCGCCACCCCCGAGAGAGACCGCCATGACCACCCTCGCCGTGACCGGGCACCTGGACCTGACGGGCCGCACCGAACGCCTGGTCCTGGACGCCCTGACCACGCTGCTGCACGCCCACGCCGACCGGAAACTGGTCGGCGTCAGCTGCCTCGCCCGCGGCGCCGACACCCTGTTCGCGCAGGCGGTGCTGGCGGCCGGCGGCCGGCTCGTCGTCGTCCTGCCGTCCCGCGACTACCGGGCGGCCAAGGTCCGGCCCGACCACGCCCCGACCTTCGACCGCCTCGCCGCCGTCGCCGAGGTCGTCACCATGCCCTACGCCACCGCCGACCGGCGGGCGTACGAGGCCGCCAACGGCGAGCTGCTCCGGCGCGCCGACCGCCTGGTGGCCGTCTGGGACGGAACTCCCCCCACCGGCAAGGGCGGTGGCACCGCGGACGCCGTCCTTCAGGCGCGCGCGGCGGGCCTGCCGGTCGAGGTGATCTGGCCGGCGGGCGCCGTGCGCGGCGCCTGACCGGGCCGGCGCGGCGCACGGACGCGCACGGGGCCGAGGGCGGCACCTCCGCACAAGGTGCCGCCCTCGGCGGGTACCGGAGTGGCGACGGGCGTTGAGGGTTCAGGCTGTCCGCCGCCGGATCCGGGGGTTCGGTGGGGCCGGTGGCCCCGCTGGTCAGCGGCTGTCGCTGCCCTTGGGACCGGTGGAAACAGCCGCCGCGCGGCCCGCCTCCAGCCGGGCGACCGGGATGCGGAACGGGGAGCAGGAGACGTAGTCCAGGCCGACCTCGTGGAAGAAGTGGACCGAGTCCGGGTCGCCGCCGTGCTCGCCGCAGACGCCCAGCTTGAGGTCGGGGCGGGTGGCCCGGCCGGCCGCCGCGGCGCTGCGGACCAGGGAGCCGACGCCGTCCCGGTCGATGGTCTCGAACGGGCTGACGCCGAAGATGCCCTTCTCCAGGTAGGCGGTGAAGAAGCTGGCCTCCACGTCGTCCCGGGAGAAGCCCCAGACGGTCTGGGTGAGGTCGTTGGTGCCGAAGGAGAAGAAATCGGCGGACTCGGCGATCTGACCGGCCGTCAGCGCGGCCCGGGGCAGCTCGATCATGGTGCCGAGGGTGAGCTTGAGGCTGACGCCGCGGGCCTTCTCCACCTCGGCGATGACCTGCTCGGCCTCCTCGCGGACGATCTCCAGCTCCTGGACGGTGCCGACCAGCGGAATCATGATCTCCGCGCGCGGGTCGCCCTTGGCGTTCTTCCGCTCGGCCGCGGCCTCCGCGATGGCCCGCACCTGCATGGCGAACAGGCCGGGGATGACCAGGCCGAGGCGGACGCCGCGCAGGCCCAGCATCGGGTTCTGCTCGTGCAGCTTGTGCACGGCCTGGAGGAGGCGGAGGTCGTTCTCGTGCTTCTCGTGGCGGGCCTCGGCGAGCGCGACCCGGACCGAGAGGTCGGTGATGTCGGGCAGGAACTCGTGCAGCGGCGGGTCGAGCAGCCGGACGGTGACGGGCAGGCCGTCCATCGCCTCGAACAGCTCGATGAAGTCGGCCTTTTGGAGCGGCAGCAGCTCGGCGAGGGCGGCGTCCTTGTCGGCGTCGGTGTCGGCCAGGATCAGCCGCTCGACCATCTCCCGGCGCTCGCCGAGGAACATGTGCTCGGTGCGGCACAGGCCGATGCCCTGGGCGCCGAACCGGCGGGCGCGGGCGGCGTCCTCGGCGTTGTCGGCGTTGGCACGGACCCGCAGCCGGCGGACCCGGTCCGCGTAGGCCATGATCCGGTGGACGGCCTGCACCAGCTCGTCGGCGTCGTCGGCGCCGGCGTGCATCCGGCCCTCGAAGTACTCCACGACCGGGGACGGCACGACGGGAACCTCGCCGGCGTAGACCTTGCCGGTGGAGCCGTCGATGGAGACGACGTCGCCCTCCTCGATGACGGTGCCGTCGGAGGTGGTCAGCCGGCGGGCCTTGGTGTCGACCTGGAGCTCCTCGGCGCCGCAGACGCAGGTCTTGCCCATACCGCGGGCGACGACGGCGGCGTGCGAGGTCTTGCCGCCGCGGGAGGTGAGGATGCCCTCGGCGGCGATCATGCCGTTGAGGTCGTCGGGGTTGGTCTCCCGGCGGATCAGGATGACCTTCTCGCCGGAGCGCGACCACTTGACGGCGGTGTAGGAGTCGAAGACGGCCTTGCCGACCGCCGCGCCCGGGGAGGCGGCGATGCCCCGACCGATCAGCTCGGACTGCGCGTCGAGGTCGAAGCGCGGGAACATCAGCTGCGCCAACTGCCCGCCGGTGACCCGCTGGAGGGCCTCGGCCTCGTCGATCAGGCCCTGGTCGACGAGCTGGGTGGCGATCCGGAAGGCGGCGCCGGCGGTGCGCTTGCCGACCCGGGTCTGGAGCATCCACAGCTTGCCGCGCTCGATGGTGAACTCGATGTCGCACAGGTCCTTGTAGTGCGTTTCGAGCGTCTCCATGATCCGCATCAGCTCGTCGTACGACGCCTTGTCGATCGACTCCAGCTCGGCGAGCGGCACGGTGTTGCGGATGCCGGCGACGACATCCTCGCCCTGCGCGTTTTGCAAGTAGTCGCCGTAGACGCCCTGGTGGCCGCTGGCCGGGTCGCGGGTGAAGGCGACGCCGGTGCCGGAGTCGGGGCCGAGGTTGCCGAAGACCATGGAGCAGACGTTGACCGCGGTGCCGAGGTCGCCGGGGATGCGCTCCTGGCGGCGGTAGAGCTTGGCGCGGTCGGTGTTCCAGGATTCGAAGACCGCGCGGACCGCGAGGTCCATCTGCTCGCGCGGGTCCTGCGGGAACTCCCGGCCGGTCTCCTTGGTGACGATCTGCTTGAACTGGCCGACCAGTTCCCGCAGATCGGCGGCGTCGAGGTCCACGTCGACGGTGACGCCCTTGGCGTGCTTGGCCTCCTCCAGCGCCTCCTCGAAGAGCTCGCCGTCGACGCCCAGCACGGTCTTGCCGAACATCTGGATCAGGCGCCGGTAGGAGTCCCAGGCGAACCGCTCGTCGCCGGCCTGCGCGGCGAGGCCGGAAACCGACGCGTCGGAGAGGCCGATGTTGAGGACGGTGTCCATCATGCCGGGCATGGAGAACTTCGCCCCGGATCGCACCGATACCAGCAGGGGGTCGTCGGCCTGCCCGAGCTCCTTGCCCATCTTGCGCTCAAGGGCGTCGAGGTGCTCGGAGACCTCGGCACGCAGTGCCGCCGGCTCGCTGCCGCTCTCCAGGTAGACCTTGCACGCCTCGGTGGTGATCGTGAAGCCGGGCGGGACGGGAAGCCCCAGGTTGGTCATCTCCGCGAGGTTGGCGCCCTTGCCACCGAGGAGGTCCTTGAGGTCCTTGTTCCCCTCGGTGAAGTCGTAGACGAACTTCACGGAGGAAGACTGGCTGACGTGGGGATCTTGTGTTTCCGGCACGGCTCTGACTCCTCGCCGACGGGCTGCCCTGACGGCGAGGAACATACCCAGATCGAAGGCGTATGGGTACGTCCACTTGGTCGACATACGTGCGTAACCCGGCGTCAGCCAGCAGATCGAAAGTGATCATGCATTTCGACCATCGTTTACTACCTGAAAGCATCACTGCACTCCGCAGTCGCATGCCAGCGAACCATTACGCTACGCAGCCATTTGCTTGATGAGTTGAACGCAAGAGGGTTGGCACCCGGTGCCACCTATGCGAGAGGTGGAGCCCACATGATCGCGCTCATCTGAGCGCAACCCCTATCAAGGGTGGCGAGAATCACGCGCTCATGTGTGCAGTGGGCCCGTCATTTGGACCCTCCGCGGCGACGCGATCAAGGAACGCATCGACCAGAACCCGGGCCCGCTCCCGTACGGCGGGCAACTCCGCGCGCAATTCGGCCACCAGCCGCTCCGGGTCGACGCCCACCCGGGCCGGGAGCTGCGGATCGACCCCGTCGAACCAGGCCCGCAGCACCTCGGGCGTCACCTCCGGGTGGAACTGCACGCCCAACGACCGCCCCACCACGAACGCCTGGGAGGCGACCTCGTTGCGGGCCAGCTCGCGGGCGCCGGGCGGCAGCCGCCAGCGGTCCCCGTGGAACTGGAACCACGGCCCGGGGCCCACCAGTTCGGGGGCGTCGGTGGCGATCCGACGCCAGCCCAGCTCGAAGCGGGGTGCCGGCGTCACCTCCCCGCCCAGCGCGGCGGCCAGCGCCTGTCCGCCGAAGCAGATGCCGAGGACCGGGACCCCGGCGGCGTGGGCGGTGCGCAACAGGGCCAGTTCCGCCTCGATCCAGGCGTTGCGGCGGGTCACCGACCACGGGGCGCCGAGCGCCAGTATCAGGCCATAGTTCGTCGCCGGCGGAAACGCCACCTCGACGTCCGGAGTCGTATACCGGCTCGCGGGGACGACCAACAGCTCGTCGAGCCGGTAGCCCCGTTCGGCCAGCCGCTCGCCGACGTGGCCGGCGGTGGACATGTGGTCGTGCACGATGACCAGGGCGCGCATGGCCGTCACTTCCCTCCCGTGCTGCGGGCCCAACGGCCCGTGCTGGACGGTGCGTTCGGGGTTTTTGGGTTCCAGTTCCCCGGTGCCGCATGGTGCCGCCCGACGGGTCCGCCCGGAAGACGGCGGGGCGCAACGGCGCGCGCGGGCGGGGCCGCGGCTTCCTTCCCGCGCCCCGCGGACGAATTCCGGTTCCGCGCTCCGCGCCTTTTCTTTCCCGGCCGCGGCTTTCCCGCGCACCGTCCCGCACCGGATCGTTTCGCGCCGTTCCGCGCCGTCGGCGCGCCATTCCGCACGGTATTCGGAATTCCCTTTCCGGGGGCGCGAGTTGTTCCGGGCACGGATCATTCCGACCGTTTCGAGCGATCCGTTGAGGGCGACGCGGATCGACGCGGATCACCGACCGCGGTTACGGATACGGATACGGATCGACAATGCGGCGGCCCCGATACCCATACGAGGATCAGCATCGGTATCGGGGCCGGAACGGGATCGGCGCTATCGGAAGGGGAATCGGAATCGGAATCGGCTTTGGGGCCGGTGAACTGCTCTCCCGTTACGGGGAGATGGGAGGGCGAGGGGGCCGGTCCGGTCAGCCGCCGGAGGTGTCCAGTTCGGCGTCCTCGCCGACGCCGGCGCAGTCGTAGGGGTCCTTGAGCCAACCGTCCGGCAGCACCACGCGGTTGTTGCCGGAGGTCCGGCCGCGCGGGCCGTCGGCGCCGGCCGGCCACGGCTGGTCGAGGTCGAGCTCGTGCAGCCCCTCCGCCAGCTCGGCCAGCGACGAGCTGATCGCCAGCCGCTTGCGCATCTCGGAGCCGACCGCGAAGCCCTTGAGGTACCAGGCGACGTGCTTGCGGAAGTCGATCACGCCGCGGGCCTCGTCGCCCAGCCACTCGCCGAGCAGGGTGGCGTGCCGCACCATGACGGCCGCGACCTCGCGCAGGTTGGGGGCCGCGGGCGCGCCGCCGCCCTCGAAGGCGGCGACCAGATCGCCGAAGAGCCAGGGGCGGCCCAGGCAGCCGCGGCCGACCACCACGCCGTCACAGCCGGTCTGGCGCATCATCCGCACCGCGTCGTCCGCCGACCAGATGTCGCCGTTGCCGAGCACCGGGATCTCCGGAACGTGCTCCTTCAGCCGCGCGATGGCGTCCCAGTCTGCGGTGCCGCCGTAGTGCTGGGCGGTGGTGCGGCCGTGCAGGGCGATGGCGGTGACGCCCTCCTCGACGGCGATCCGGCCGGCGTCGAGGTAGGTGAGGTGGTCGTCGTTGATGCCCTTGCGCATCTTCATCGTCACCGGCAGCTCGCCGGCGCCGCTGACCGCCTCCCGGAGGATGGCGCGCAGCAGCGGCCGCTTGTACGGCAGGGCGGAACCGCCGCCCTTGCGGGTCACCTTGGGGACCGGGCAGCCGAAGTTGAGGTCGATGTGGTCGGCCAGGTCCTCTTCCACGATCATGCGGACGGCCTTGCCGACGGTGACCGGGTCGACACCGTAGAGCTGGATCGACCGCGGGCGCTCGCTGGCGTCGAAGTGGATCAGCTGCATGGTCTTCTCGTTGCGCTCGACCAGCGCCCGGGTGGTGATCATCTCGCTGACGAAAAGACCCTTACCACCACTGAACTCCCGGCACAGCGTCCGGAACGGGGCGTTGGTGATCCCGGCCATGGGGGCCAGCACCACGGGGGGCTGCACCGCGTGCGGGCCGATCTGCAGCGAACTCATGCACCCCATTGTCCCGCACTGGACCGGAGGCCCCGCCGGGGGCCAAGCGGACCGGATCGTTGTAGCGTTCAACCATGCCTGACCTCAGCCGTCGGCGGCGTCTGCTCGTCCTGGCGATCTGCTGCATGAGCCTGCTGATCGTCAGCCTGGACAACACCGTCCTCAACGTCGCCCTGCCCTCGATGCAGCGTGAACTGCACGCCTCGGTCTCCGGTATGCAGTGGACGATCGACGCCTACACCCTGGTGCTGGCCTCGCTGCTGATGCTCGCCGGCTCGACCGCGGACCGGCTCGGCCGGCGCCGGGTCTTCACGGCCGGGCTGGTGGTCTTCGCGTTCGGCTCGCTGCTGTGCAGCCTGGCGCCCGACCTGGGGTGGCTGGTGGTGTTCCGGATGGTGCAGGCGGTCGGCGGCTCGATGCTCAACCCGGTCGCGATGTCGATCATCACCAACACCTTCACCGACCCCCGGGAGCGGGCCCGCGCCATCGGGGTGTGGGGCGGCGTGGTCGGCATCAGCATGGCCGCCGGGCCGGTGATCGGCGGGCTGTTGGTGCAGAACGTCGGCTGGCGCTCGATCTTCTGGATCAACGTCCCGATCGGCGCGCTGGCGCTCTTCCTCACCCTCCGCTACGTGCCGGAGTCCCGCGCGCCCCGGCCGCGCCGGGTCGATCCGATCGGCCAACTGCTGGTGATCACGCTCCTGGGCTCGCTGACGTACGCGATCATCGAGGCTCCGTCGACCGGTTGGGACTCGGCGGAGATCCTCGGGTTCGTGATGGTGGCGCTGGTCTCGCTCGTCGCCCTGCTCGGCTACGAGCGGCGGCGCCGGGAGCCGCTGATCGATCTGCGGTTCTTCCACAGCGCGCCGTTCGCCGGCGCCACCGTGATAGCGGTCTGCGCCTTCGCCGCGCTCGGCGGCTTCCTGTTCGTCAACACCCTCTACCTGCAGAACATCCGCGGCCTGTCCGCCCTGGACGCCGGCCTCTACATGATCCCCATGGCCGGCATGACGCTGGTCTGCGCGCCGCTGTCCGGGCGGTTGGTCGGCGGCCGCGGGCCACGGCTGCCGCTGCTGCTGGCCGGCTGCGCCATGGCGCTCAGCGGCGCCCTCCTCGCGGCCTTCAACACCGAGTCGGCGACCGGCCTGCTGTTCACCGGGTACGTCCTCTTCGGCATCGGCTTCGGCCTGGTCAACGCCCCGATCACCAACACCGCGGTGTCCGGCATGCCGCGCTCCCAGGCGGGCGTCGCGGCGGCCGTGGCCTCCACCAGCCGGCAGGTCGGGCAGTCCCTGGGGGTCGCGGTGTTCGGCGCCGTCCTGGCGGGCGGGGCGCACGCCGGCGCCAGCCACCCCGAATTCCTGGCCGCCGCCCACCCGGCCTGGTGGATCATCGTCGGCTGCGGCGGCGCCATCTTCCTCCTCGGCGCCCTCACCACCGGCCGCTGGGCCCGCACCACCGCCGAGCGCACCGCGGCCCTCTTCGAGGACGAGACCGCCCCGGACCACAGCCGGGCGCGCGCCGGCTCGTAACGGCAGGCGTTCGTAACGGCAGGGGCGCGCAACGGCACCGGCTCCTAACGGCACGGGCGCGTAACGCAGCGGCTCGTAGCGGTACCGGTTCAGCACGGCACCGGCCGCCCCGAAAGGGCCGCGCTACGGCGCCACGGTCGCCCGGTCGACCGCCGGCCCGGCCACCAACCCGGCCGCCCTCCGGGCCAGTTGGTCCAGCTCCCCCAGCCGCTCCCGGGACGCCTCGTCGAGCGGGGTGTAGCTGAGCATCTTCGAGCCCGGGTTGGGCCCCAACCACAGGTTGGTGCTGGTCAGTTGGAGGACGCCGACGACGGGGTGCCGGAAGACCTTGACCGCGCTGGTGGTGCGCTCGACTTCGTGCTGCGCCCATATCGCGCGGAACTCCGGCGACGCCTCCGTCAGTCGGGCCACCAGCGCCTTCCAGCCCGGCTCGGCGAGGTGCTCGGCCATCGAGGCGCGGAACTTGGCGGTCATCGTCCGGACCGTGGCGTCCCAGTCGACCAGACTGGCCCGCCACCCGGGGTGGGTGAAGGCCAACCACAGGCAGTTGCGGTCCTCTTCGGGCAGCGCGTCCAGGTCGCACATCAGCTGCCCGTAGGCGCCGTTGTAGGCGAGGATGTCGAACCGGCTGTTCTGGATGACGGCCGGATAGGGCGCCAGTTGGTCCAGGACCTCGCGCAGCGCCCGGGGGATGCCGGTGCACTCCTTGCCCGGCAACGGGTCGACGGCCCCGGCCAGCGCGAAGAGGTGGCTGCGCTCGGCGCGGTCCAGTTGGAGGGCGCGGGCGACCGCGTCCAACACCTGGGGGGAGACGTGGATGTCCCTGGCCTGCTCCAGGGAACTGTTCGCCGCTCCGGATACCGCGTATCCGGCGGGGTCACTTGCTCCTTCCAGCGGGTGACCCCCTAGGACACCCCTGGGGGACCGATGCCCACCGCCACCCTGACCGCCCCCGCCCTTGTCACCCTCGTTGACGGGCAACCCTTGCGCTCAAGGGTGAGCGTGAAGACTCCCACCACCACCGCCCCACTGTGCCGCCCCGACCTTGCGTTCAGCCTCCGACTGTCCCGCGCCTCCGACGAATCCTCTTCGCTGGACGTTCAGCTACGCGCCTGCCGCGCCAAAGCCGAAGCACTCGGATTCGACGCTGAGACCATCGAATGCGCTGCCCTGAACGCCTACGTGGACGACGGCGTTTCGGGTGGTTCAGCGCTGGAGTCCCGTAAGCGGGGCATGGTGCGGATCATGGCCGATCGTCCCGTGACCGTGATCGCGTGGAAGCTGGACCGGTTCGCCCGTAGCGTCACCGAATTCCACAAGCTCTTGATGTGGGCCGACGAGAACGGCGTTCGGCTAGTCACGACCGATGGCCTGTTGGACAGCACGGACCGGAGCGGTACCGGCCGATTCGTCGCCAAGCTCATTGCCCTTGTGGCCGAATGGGAATTGGACATCATCACGGAGCGCAGCACTTCGGCCCACGAAGAGCGCCGCGAGCAAGGGCGCTGGATATCCGGAAAGGCTCCCTTTCCCTACAAGGTCGAACGGCGCGACGGTAAGGCTTACTTGGCGGAAGACCCGGAAGCATTCGCGCTGGTTCGGAAGCAGATAGACGCGCTTCTCGCGGGCGGGAAGAACGGAAGTCTCGCGGCTACTGCTGAGCCGTTGCCGATCGGTCGGGCACAGTGGCGGAAACTCCTTCGCGGCGTGGTGCTGCGCGGTCAGCGAGAGTTCAAGGGTGAGCTTGTCACCGAAGCGGACGGTACCCCTGTCCAGTTCGGGCCGGAGGTGATCGACGCTGCGACATACAAGCGTGTACAGGATCGACTCAAGGAATTGGAGATTGGGGAGCGCGCCGAACGGCGGGACGCCCCGTGGCTGGCCGGAATGGTGGTCTGCTCTCAGGGGTGCAAGATGAACGGCGGACTGTCCGGCCGGAAGAAGCCCCTGTACAAGTGCGAGAACGGGCACGGGTCAATCATGGCGGACCGGATAGAGCCACTGGTGTACGCCGACTTCCGCGATAAGCACGGCAACGAGCCGCTTTACGAAGTCACCTACTCCGGGGGCATCGATCATTCGGCAGCGATGGAAGACAACACTGCACAGCGCCAGCGCATCACGAACGCCATTGCCAAGATGGGTGACGACGCTGACGACATGCTGACAAGCAAGCTCCGTGAACTCAAAGCCATGTACGCCCGCTTGGAGGCGGAACACGCCCCAGAGGTTACCGAGACATGGAAGCTGACTGAAACGCTGCTCTGGGAGGCATGGGAGGCCGCTACGGCCGACTCGCGGCGCGGACTTCTCGTTAACTGGGGGTGCAAGGTCACCGTCTACCCGAACGGCCACCCCGGGGGACGCGTCAGCGTCACTTGGACGCCCGTAGAGAAGTCGGCGGAGGAGCCGAAGCCTGCCACCTACCAGAAGGCCGCATAAGGCCATCTGAGCGCCGCTAACGGCCCGTTGCTGGGATTACCCCGGCGACGGACCGTTCGCGTTCCTGTGAAGCGCACAGAGGCGCGGGCAACCCGTGCGCTCCCCTCTTGAGGGAGGGTTCAGCGCCAAGGGTCGCAGCCAACGGCATTTGTTACGTATCCCAAGTGCTACGTACCCACTTTTCTATTTGTACGTGAGAAATACACAAGAAAACAGAAGACGTGGCACTCGCCACGCCCATTTTCGTAACGCCCATCAAGGGGAGGACCATGGGT
Source organism: Streptomyces sp. NPDC057743 (assembly GCF_042798755.1). Taxonomy (NCBI): domain Bacteria; kingdom Bacillati; phylum Actinomycetota; class Actinomycetes; order Kitasatosporales; family Streptomycetaceae; genus Streptomyces; species Streptomyces sp. NPDC057743. Next base: position 32,622 of record NZ_JBHVJX010000047.1, on the reverse strand, counting down.
TACTACACATGGGAGAGCGGCAGTCGCCGCACGCACTGCGCCCGCTGCGATCGGCCTCTCAGCGGGCGGCAAGAGATGGTGTGTTCACCTGCCTGCCGACAAGCCCTCAAGAGGGCGGCCAGTCGGACGAATGAACAACTCCGGGGAAGATCTTGCCCGCTCTGCAATGAGCTATTTGATCCGGTGAACCAGCATCACAAGACGTGCAATGAATGCGCCGCCAAGGAGCGCGAAGACGCTGACGCTGCCCGCTGGGATGCAATCTGCGGACTCGCCGGATGCCAGAACAACGCTGGCTGGGTGATGGGCGACCCCGCCAGTATTGCTCTCCGGCACACAGACAGAAGGCTTACCGACTCCGCAAGGGTGCTGGTGGGTGATTTCAGGAAACCCTTGCGCTCTAGTGATTATGTAGGGGTGCGTTGGGGTGCGCCCCGTGGCTGTTGAGTTATCCACTCCGGCCACGGGTCGCCCTTACCTCTGCATAGCGCATGGCAGTGCGCCCCATGAGCCCAAGCCCGGATTTCTGCTGAATGACCGCTGCCACGGTCACGGCAGAGGTCCGGGCTTTTTTCGTATCCAGAGCACTGACTCACGTGAGTCGGTGCTCACGATTCCCATTTCCACTGAGGAGCACCCCTTGAATCACGCCGAAATTGCAAACGATGCCATGGAGAAGCGAGAGGTGGCAGCAAATAAGCTGCGGAAGTTCTCCACGCAGACTCAGAATCGCTCTCTGACGCCTGATGAACGAAAGCAGGAAACTGCCCTGCTGGACGAAATAGCTGAATACGATACAACGACCAAGCGCCACATTACCGCCGCTGCCGTTGAGGATGAGGCTATGCGCGTTAACTCTCCACTCCAGGAGATGGGAGTCAAGCGCGATTTTGCAGCCACTCGCGGCAACGTCAATACGGCAACGGCTGGTGAACTCCTGAGCCGTTCCATTCAGGCAGCGCGCGGCGTCACCACGGCAGCGACTGGCAAGGCATTTTCCCCCGAAGAGATGGCGAATAAGTTCGTTGACCTTCTGGCTCCTCAGTCTGTTGTCATGACGTCCGGCGTTAATCGGGTGCAGACGAATGCCGAGACGTACTCGTTCCCGGTGGTCCGCTCGGATTTCACGGCCGGATTCATCGGTGAGCTTGATGACCTGCCAACCGGCGGTTTCGGCGCTGAGCCCTTGAAGGTCACTCCTCGCAAGATTGCCGCCGCAGACATGTTGGCAAATGAGCTTGTGGAGGACGGGGGTTCGGCGTTCATGAACCCGGTGGCCAAGTCGCTTATGCGGTCGGTTTCTCTCGGTTTCGACCGTGAGGCTTTGGTGGGCACGGGCGCCAACAAGGGGTTTGTGGGCATCGCAAATACGCCGGGAATTCAGACCCATGAGGTCAAGGGTGGATTCAAGGATCTTGACGCCTTCGTCGCTGCATTCGGGAAGCTCGAAGCGGTGAACTCGAAGGCCACGGCCGTTGTGATGCACCCGACCACGTGGGCGGGGCTTATGGCGCTGCGGGAAACGTCGGGTTCCCTGAAGCCCCTTCTGAGCGAGAGTGCCGGTTCGCCCACGGCTGGTGTTCAGCGGTCGATCCTGGGTGTTCCCGTGTGGATTTCTTCCTTCATGCCGAACACGGATGTTCTCGCCTACGAGGCGGACCAAATCTTTGCCGTGTGGCGTAAGGACGCGGGCTTTCAGATCTCCGACCAGTTCGGATTCCTGAAGGACGGCACAGCCGTTCGGGCGATTGCCCGCGCTACGATCGCCGTTCCCAACGCTGCGGCCGTCTGCAAGATCACCCTTTCCGCCTAAGAGGAGCACAAGCAATGACTTTCTTTGACCCTAACGAGCCGACCGTTCGCATTCACATGACCGGCCACATGTCCTATGGTCCGCCGAATTCTGAGGGCGAGGCGTCGCGCGTTCTACTGAATGGCGAAGAGTACGACGTTCCGCAGTCCGAGGCTAATTGGCTGACCGGTTCCGGGCTTGCTGATCGAGTCTGATCCGTGTTCGTAGAATTGCTCTCAGGGGTGCGCATTGACCGCGTACCCCTGGGGGTGGGCATGTGCATTCAGTGCCCCGACGACATAGGGGGGTACCTCACCGGAAAGGGGTGGGCTCGCAAGAGGGGGGCTGCCCACAAACTCAGCGACGGCCGCACGCTAATCGCGTTCAAGGTGCGCGAGATTCCCGGCACCGCTGAGAAGTTGAGCGACTGGCCTTCGTGGATGCGCCCCGCGTGGATGCGGCCGGAAGGTCGGGCAGTTCCCAGCGGAGACAACAGGCCGCGCGTTCCCGCGCGCTGCCGCTCGTGCCAGCGAATCGGCTACCGACTCAAGGAGCAATTGCCCGCAGATACGCGGCGCGATGAGCGCTCGGATTGCTGGGCCATCGAATGCAAGCGATGTCGTCCCGTGAATGACACGCGCCGTGACGCCTGAGCGCATTCACCCTGCCTTCCGCGCTGAAGGGGAGGGCAGAGTGCTCCGAAAGTTCAGCGGACATGTGCTCTGGCGATCCCGGCCCAAGCTCGAAAAACGTGTGCGTAACGAACACGCCCTTTGGAGTTGTTCTCCCTGAAAGGAGGTTCGCCCGTGAAGGTGACCCATTGCCAGCACAAGCCGTGCGGAAAGCCGTTCCCGAAGAATTCCGATGCGCGGCAGCGGTATTGCGACTCCCGTTGCCGCGTGGCTGCATCGCGCGCCCGGAAGGCAGCGGGGCAGAACGGCGGGCTTGCCGTCGTAAAGCCGCTGAACGCCCCGGAGAGTACCCCGGACCGATTCGATGACGTACGGGCACTCTGGGGTGCGTTGGTTCGCCAGATAGCCACTGACGGCTTCATGGTCATCGGTGCCAGCGGGCTTCCCGTCGCTCACCCAGCGCTCAGGTGCTTCTCTGCACTCCACTCCGCAATGCGGGACCTTGAGACGGGCACGGCGCCTGGCAGCGAGGGAAGCGCCCTGGAGCAGATGCAACGGCTAGCCCAACAGGCGCTTGACGAGTACGACGCGGAGAGCTTGTGATGCCCGACCAGCACCCGGTAAGCACTCAACTAGCCGCGCTTGCCTGCCGGTTGGCCGACATTCCCGATCCGCCGACGCATCCGTTGTGGGCTCCTTTTGCCGCCCTCTTCGCGGCGGAGATGGGGCGCGCTCCGATCCCTACCGACTTGTTCGCCTGCATGGTCTGTCCCTGCCATTTCTGAGACCACTGCCCCGATAGTCGCCCGTGCTGGGTGACTATCGGGGCTTTCCGCATTTGGACACCTTCGAAAGAAAGGCGCCTCCCCTGGCCAGCGGGGGCTCTTGCGAACAACAAGCAAGCATTCCCAAGGGATCTAGCTGCCTTCAATTCTTAGGCACCCTGGTCCCCGCTCGGGAGGGCTTTGAGACCCTGGTATGCCTCCCGAAGGTCGGAGGCTTCCGGCAACTGGCGCGCTTCCACGGCCTTGACGACTTCCAACGCTCGCCAGTGATTAGAGGGAACGACTCGGCCGGACAGTATTGCCCGCTGGGCTGCATTGCACGCTTCGTCCAACCGGTCACCGCTGAGCAGCGTCAACGCCAAATCGATGTTGGCTGACGCAACCCGTCGGGGCCATTTGTGGATATCGTCAGCCGGGGCTAGTCGGGCGATCACTTCGCGTGCGTACGTTTCTGCCGCCGTATCTCCGATCCATGCGAGCGTGGTTGCCGTGTAGGCCAGCGACTTACCGGGGTCGTACTGGTAGTGGTGTTCCGTGCCCTTTCGTAGCACCATCGCCGCTGACATTCGCTGGACCTTGTCAATCGCCGCGTACGTTTCTGTCGAATACCCGAGGCGCGCCCTTGCCCTGCCCTCCTGAGCCGTAGCCTGAATTTCGACCGAACTTCCTACGGGTGCTAGCTGCTGGGCGACTTGGGACAATTCCAGCGCTCGACCATAATCGCCATCCGTGAGCACACGCCAAGCATCCGTCTCGTAACACCAAGCCTCAATTTCTCGGTGTTCGGCGTGCTGCGCGAGAGTTGCCGCCGTTTGCAATCGAGCAGTAGAGGCGTGCTCTTGATTGAGATCGATATGGAGCGTAGCGGCCAGGAGTTGAAACCAGCCCCCAACGACATAGAGCCGACGCTGTTCGGCAAGTGTCATTCGCGCGTCCATTAGATGGGCGACGTAGGCAGAATGCTTGCGCACGCGCTCCAACAATTCCTGCGGCGGGGATACCGGGTATTTCATGGCCAGCTCATCAAAGGCGTTTTCGAGTCGGCTCAATGTCTCCTTTCCCACGTCGCTTGCAGACACCCGCCGCGTCAACTCGAAGGCGTCGAACTCGTCATCAGTCGTGGGAGGTGCAACAGAAATCCATCCGCTAGGCGGTTGCGGCAACAAGTACGCGTCGGGGACGAGTAGAGACTCAAGCTCATTTGCCGTTACTTCCAGCGCTTTAGCGATCTTCGGCCTTTGCCAGGGCTGAGGGCCGGTCTTTCCGTTCTCCCAACGCTGGACAGTGGAACGGTCAACGCCCACCGCTTCCGCGAACTCTTCTTGATTGAACCCGCACGCTTTCCGGCGCTCCGCGAACCTCTGCCGTCTGCTGGTCATCGTTGCCGGTCCTCCCCTCGCTGGCTCTGTCCGCCCTGGTCAGCGTAGCCAGTGCGGCCTAGCTGCGGCAGGACTGCGGCCTTTCTGCCGTGGTGCTGCCCCCAGTTACGCAGTTCCGTGGTCAGACGCAGTACCCCCGCGACCGTCCGACCGGTCCGGGGGCGTGGCCACCAACCCCGGGAGGTTGACGACATGCCCAATACAACCAGACTCCTGACCCGGTTACTGCGACGGTTCCTCCCCGCTGGAGGGCGCCACCGGGCACCGGAGTCCCGCCCGTTCGTCGCGCCCGTTCAGGCCGTCCCTGCGCCCCCCGTGCCCGCGCTGAGGGGTGAGGACATCGGGCTTGTCCGCCCGTACCTCGTAGCCCATGAGCGACGCCAACAGGCGCTTCGGCAGAGTCGCCGTTCCCTCGTGCTGGCCACTGCGGGAATGGACCTTCCGGAGGTGCCCCAGTGGTCGTGAGCGGCAGCGAGTCACAACACGACGGGGCGGCGATCGGCTTTCTCCAAGACGCTTGTCAGCCGCTCCGGTCGGCGCTGGCCGCGTGGCCGAAGTGCACATGCGGGCACCCTCAATGCCCCGACCAGGGCGATGACGAGCCGCAGCACGACCGCGCGGCCGACGATCTTTCGGAGAGCCCCACCATGCGGCGGGTGCGCGCCGAAATGGCCCGTCAGAAGAGGCGGGGGCGGTTGTGAGCACCGCAACGGACGCCAAGCCCGCCCGAAAGCGAAAGCCGAGAAAGGCCCCGGCGAAGCGCCCCAAGTCCGCCCCTGCCCTCACCTACGAAGCCTTGTGCACCATCTGCGCCGGGTGCTTCGGGCACCGCGAAACGTGGTGCTCCGACTGCTGCGGGTTCGGCGGCTGCAAGCCTTGCAATTACCGGGGCCGTGTCCCCTGCCCCCTCTGCGCGGGCGGGAAAGGAGAGCCGTTCCGATGGTGAAAAGATTCCTCGACCGGATGGCTTGGCCCACGTTCGTATTCGTTGTGGCCGTTCTCGTCGGCGCCATTCCCACCATGGCCGCTACCGGCCACCTATAAACTCCCGTCCCTGCCGAACGTCACCGAATCATGCTCCCCCGCATCAATTCGGAATCTCGGCAGGGGCGGGGCTCACACACCGACAGTCGTAAGGAGTCTCGCAGTGAGCACTGCCCGAAACCGACTGAAATTCGCATGGTTAGAAGTCACGGGATTCTGCAACGAATTCTGTGACCACTGCTATGCCGACTCGTCCCCCAAGGGGACTCACGGCACGATGACCGTGGACAACTGGCGCGGCACCATCGATCAACTCGCCGACATGGGCGCCGCTGACGTTCAGTTCATCGGCGGGGAACCGACCCTCTACCCGGGCCTTCCGGAGCTGATCCAGCACGCGCACGGGGCGGGGCTGTCCGTCGAAGTCTTCTCGAACATGACCCACATTCGGGATGAGTTGTGGGAAGCGTTCACGCAGCACGGCGTCAAACTCGCTACCTCGTACTACTCCGACACCGCTCAGGAGCACGACGCGGTGACCAACCTTCGCGGCTCCCACAAGCGCACGCGGAACAACGTTCAGAAGGCACTCAGCCTGAACATTCCCGTGCGGGGTGGAGTCGTCGCGGTTCAGAAGGAACAGCGCGTTCAAGAGGCGCTGCAAGACCTCCAAACGCTCGGCGTGGGCCAAGTCGGCGGAGACCGCACACGGGCGTTCGGAAGGGCCAGCAAGGGCGCAGCACCGACCATCGCTGACCTCTGCGGGCACTGCGCACATGAGAAATGCGCTATCGGCCCGAACGGCGACGTGTGGCCGTGCGTGCTGGGGCGCTTCCTCAACATCGGCAACGTACTGCAATCCCCTCTCGCCCAAATCTGGGGTGGCGCCCAGATGGAACAGGTGCTGGCCGATATCACGGCGGTTCACGGCGAAGGGGCGCAGTCATGCACGCCCCCGCAATTCCTCCCCATGTGCGGCCCGTGCGGGCCGTGTCCCCCGTCCGTGGGTCACTGCGACCCAAGGGAGGCAAACGCGTCAGCGGAGACGGCTACGATCGCCGCACCCGCGTAACCAGAGACCCGCAGGAGCGCACAAATGGACGATCACGGGGACGACTTCGCCATGTGGTTTCAAGAAGGGCAGGGGGGTGCTCAGCGGTCTGAGGAACAGTGGCTTGTGATCGCCGGGTACGTGCGGCATGCCGCCCTCAAGCTTCTTGGCCCGGGAACGATTCCGCTATGTCTTCCCGGTGAGCCCCAGGAGTGCGGACGCACAGCCCAACAGCACGTGTTGGCGTGGAGTGCCCAACTCAAGGCGGTGGCCCAGCACTTGATCGAGGATGCGGCCCCGTCTCCGGCACGTGCCGCCCACGTGGCCGGAGCGCTGTACCAAAGGCGGCTGGCAGAACTGCGAGCCCAGAACCCCCCAGTGCACCCTACGCACTGACCAGTGAGGCCCCGTTCATGCGCTGCCCCCGTGGTGCATGGGCGGGGCTTCGTGCTGCTCAGGCGAACGCCGTCCGGCACGTATCCCGAAGGGTGTACCGTTCGAGCCACGTGTACCACGTCACGCCCACGGCGCCGAGTTGGGCGACCTCCTCGCGGCGCAGGCCCGGGGTGCGGCGGCGGCTGCCGCGCGGCAGCCCGACCTGCTCGGGGGTGATCCGCTCGCGCCGGCTGCGCAGGAAGGCGGCCAACTCCGCCCGCCGGACCGCGTCGTCGGCGCGGTGCCCGCCGCCGCGCGGCGGCGCCGTCCCTGCCGCGCCCGTCGTGTGCGGCGCCCTCGCGCCCGGCCGGGCCGCCCCGCGGGCCCCCGTCGCATCTACGCTCGCATCCACGGTCATGCGTCCAGCGTGCCGCAGCCCGCAGCCGGTTGCCAGGTAGCGCTGATACCAGGATAAGGACACTCTGGTACCCCTCTGAGCGAGGCGGGATGCTGCATCCCGTGAGCGAAACCCCGATAGCCACCACCCTCCCGGATACCCCGTCCGCCACCGCCCGCCGGCGTCCGGCGGCCGCCCCGCTACTGACGCCCCTGGGCCTGCTGACCGTCCTGTTGGGCGCGGCCCTCCCGATGATCGACTTCTTCATCGTCAACGTCGCCCTGCCGACCATCGACCGCGATCTGCACGCCGACCCGGCGACGCTGGAGATGATCGTGGCCGGCTACGGCGTCGCCTACGCCACGCTGCTGGTGCTCGGCGGCCGGCTCGGCGACATGGTGGGCCGGCGCCGGCTGTTCCTGTGGGGGCTGGCGGCGTTCGGACTGACGTCGCTGGCCTGCGGGTTGGCCCCGGACGCCTGGACGCTGGTGGCCGCCCGGGTCGCCCAGGGAGCGGCCGCGGCACTGCTGCTGCCGCAGGTGCTGGCCACCATCCAGGCCGCCACGACCGGCAGCCGGCGCGCCAGGGCGGTCAGCCTGTACGGCGGCACGGCCGGGGTCTCCAGCGCCGTCGGCCAGGTGCTCGGCGGGCTGCTGGTCTCGGTGGACCTGGCGGGCAGCGGCTGGCGGGCGGTGTTCCTGGTGAACGTCCCGATCGCCGCCGTGGCCCTGCTGCTCGCGGCCCGTACGGTGCCCGAGAGCCGCTCGCCGCACCCCAGCTCGGTGGACATCCCCGGCACCGTGCTGCTCGCCGTCGCGATGGTCGCCCTGCTGCTGCCGCTGACCGAGGGCCGCGCCGCCGGCTGGCCCCTGTGGTCCTGGCTGCTGCTGGCGCTCTTCCCGTTCGCCGCCGGGGCGTTCCTGAGGGTGGAGCGCCGCGCGGAGCGCACCGGGCGCACGCCGTTGATCCCGCCCTCGCTCCTGCGCATCCCGTCCGTCCGCAGCGGCCTGACCATGATCGTGCCGTTCTCGGTGGGCTTCGGCGGCTTCATGTTCGTGATCGCGGTCGCCCTCCAAAGCGGGCTGCACTACGGGCCGTTGGCCGCCGGCATGTCCCTCTTCCCGCTCTGCCTCGCCTACTTCCTGGCGTCGCTGGCCGGCCCCCGTCTGGTGCACCGCTTCGGACGCAAGGTGATCATCACCGGCTCGCTGATCCAGGGGACCGGGCTCGTCGCCCTGGCCCTGACCGTGCACGCGGGCTGGCCCACCGTCCCGGTCGCGGCGCTCGCCCCGAGCATGACGGTGCTCGGCCTCGGCCAGGGCCTGGTGCTGCCGGTGCTGCTGCGGATCGTGCTGAGCGAACTCCCGGTCACCCAGGCCGGGGTGGGCGGCGGCGTCATGGTCACCACCCAGCAGTCGGGCCTGGCCCTGGGCGTGGCAACCCTCGGCACGCTCTTCCTCTCCCTGCTCCCCTCCGCCGGCATCCGCGACGGGTTCCTCGCCGCCCTGCTGACCCAGCTCGCCATCGTCGCGGGCACCACCCTCCTCGGCCTTCGACTCCCCCGCACCATGCGCTGACCTGCGGCGGGACGGGGCCCCTCACCCTCACGAATGACAAATATTGAAATCTGTCAGCCGTCATGCGAAGGTGGATACGGCGACGACGGGCGACCACACCCGCCGTCGCCCCTCCCCACCCCTTCCATCCCAGGAGCACGACGTGCAGACCCGCACCCTCGGCACCGCCGGCCCGCAGACCTCCGCCCTCGGCCTCGGCTGCATGGGCATGTCCGCCCTCTACGGCGACGCGGACCGCGCCGAATCCCTCGCCACGATCCACGCCGCCCTCGAAGCGGGCATCACCCTCCTCGACACCGGCGACTTCTACGGCATGGGCCACAACGAGCTGCTGATCAACGAGGCGCTCCGCACGGCCCCCGCCGCCGCCCGCGAAAAGGCCCTGCTCAGCGTGAAGTTCGGCGCCCTGCGCACCGTCGAGGGCGGCTTCACCGGCTACGACGGCCGCCCCGCCGCGGTGAAGAACTTCGCCGCGTACTCCCTCCAGCGGCTGGGCACCGACCACATCGACATCTACCGCATCGCCCGCGTCGACCCCGACGTCCCGATCGAGGAGACCGTCGGCGCCATCGCCGAGCTGGTCGAGGCCGGCCACGTCCGCCACATCGGCCTCTCCGAGGTCGGCGCGGACACCCTGCGCCGGGCCGCCGCCGTCGCCCCGATCTCCGACCTCCAGATCGAGTACTCCCTGCTCTCCCGCGGCATCGAGGACACGATCCTGCCCACCGCCCGCGAGCTGGGCATCGGCGTCACCGCCTACGGAGTGCTCTCCCGCGGCCTGATCAGCGGCCACTTCACCCGCGACCGCAAGCTGGCCGCCAACGACTTCCGCGGCATGTCCCCCCGCTTCCAGGGCGACAACCTCGACCGCAACCTCGACCTCGTCGACGCCCTCCGCAAGATCGCCGACGAGAAGGGGATCACGGTCGCCCAGACCGCGATCGCCTGGGTCCTCTCCCGCGGCACCGACATCGTCCCCCTCATCGGCGCCCGCCGCCGCGACCGCCTCACGGAGGCGCTCCGCGCCCTCGACGTCACCCTCACCCCCACCGACCTCACCGCCATCGAACGAGTCGTTCCCGCGGGGGCAGCGTCAGGTGCCCGCTACCCGGAGAGCCAGATGGCGCATCTCGACAGCGAGCGTTGAGGCTTCCCACGTTGGTGGCTTCCCCGCCGTGGCGCCTGCGGCTGGCTGGCTTCCCACGTTGGTGGCTTTCCCGCCGTGGCGCCTGGGGCTGGCTTGCTTCCCACGTGGTTGGCTTTCCCGCCGTGCGGATTGCTGTTGTTTGCGCCTTGCGGCGCGGGCGGTGCCGCTGCGCGGGACGCTGCCGCTGCGCGGGGCGGGCCGACTTGTCTGGTCCGCTGCGCGGGGCTGTTGGGTGCGGTGACGGTCCTCCGGGGTGGGGGTGCCAGACTGCTTCGCTTTACGTCTGGCACCCTCACCCCTCCGGCCCGTCCCCTCCCGTGGGGGGTGGGAAAAACGGGTGGGTGCCACGCCCGCCCGGTGGGCCAACTCGGGCCGCTGGGTCAACTCGACCCTCGGGATCAACTCGGGTCGCTGGGTCAACTCGGGCTGCTGGGTTGAGTGGTGACCGTCAACGGACGAGGACGCGTGCGGCTGCGTGGTGACCGCCAGAAGACGGGCGGCCCCAGCGACCCGGCGGCGACCGTACGAGGACGGGCTACCCCAGCCACACCAGGCAACGGCCGTCAGGGGACCACAAGGACCAGCCCCCACCCACAGAAAACCACCCCCCAACGGGAGGGGACGGGTCGGAGGGGGCGGTATGCCAGACGTAAAGCGAAGCAGTCTGGCATACCGCCCCCGGAGGCCCGTCACCGCACCCGACAGCCCCGCGCAGCGGACACAACGCCCGCGCCGCAAGGCGAAACAACAGCAACCCGCACGGCGGGAAAGCCAAGTACGTGGGGCGCAGCCAGCCGCAGGCTCACGGTACGGTCCGTACATAAGAAGAGCACCGCATTCGTGAAAGGCCACCGCTTCCCATGCCCCCCGAGACGTTGACGCCCGAGCGGATCCTCGAAGCCACCGAGGAGGTGCTGCGCCGCTACGGGCCGGCGAAGGCCACCGTCGTCGACGTCGCGCGGGCGCTGGGCGTGAGCCACGGCAGCGTGTACCGCCACTTCCGTACGAAGACGGCGCTGCGGGAGGCGGTCACGGCGCGTTGGCTGGACCGTACGAGCCGGGAGTTGGCGGCCATCGTCGAGGAGGACGGGCCCGCCGAGGAGCGGCTGGGCCGCTGGTTGGCGACGCTGTTCCAGGCCAAGCGGCACAAGGCCGGTGATGATCCCGAACTCTTCGCCACGTACATGGCGTTGATCGGGGAGAGCGGTGGCGTCGTCGACCGGCACGTCAGTGATCTTGAGGGGCAACTGGCCGCGATCATCGAGGCGGGCGTCACGGAGGGCGCCTTCCGCGCCGACCCGCCGGCCACCACCGCGCACGCCGTCTTCGCCGCCACCGGCCGGTTCCACGACCCCTGTTACGCCGAGGAGTGGTCCCGTCCGGAGATCACCACGGACTTCGAGGTGGTGCGGGACCTGGTACTCCGCGGCCTGCGGCAGCAGTAGTTCAGAACGGCGGCCGCCCCGGTACGCGAACGCCGGCCGGCTCCCGAATTCCTCGGGAACCGGCCGGCGTTCACATTGCCCTAGGAGACGGCCCGGGCCACGGCCCAACGACCGTGACCCGCACCACCGTCGGCGACCACCCCGCCGTCAGGCGGACTCGGCGGCCACCCCGCCGTCAGGCGGCTCAGCAACCCAGCAGTCGCGAGCCCAGGTAGGACTGGATCTGGTCCAGGCCGACCCGCTCCTGCTTCATCGTGTCGCGCTCGCGCACCGTGACCGCGTTGTCGTCGAGGGTGTCGAAGTCGACGGTGACGCAGAACGGGGTGCCGATCTCGTCCTGGCGACGGTAGCGGCGGCCGATGGCGCCGGCGTCGTCGAACTCGATGTTCCAGAACTTGCGGAGGTCCGTCGCCAGCCCCTTGGCCTTCGGGGAGAGCTGCGGGTTGCGGGAGAGCGGGAGGACCGCGACCTTCACCGGCGACAGGCGCGGGTCGAGGCGCAGCACCGTGCGCTTCTCCAACTTGCCCTTGGCGTTGGGCGCCTCGTCCTCGGTGTAGGCGTCGAGCATGAAGGCGAGCATGGTGCGGCCGACACCGGCCGCCGGCTCGATGACGAACGGGGTGTAGCGCTCGCCGGCCTCCTGGTCGAAGTAGGAGAGGTCCTGGCCGGACGCCTTGGCGTGCGAGGAGAGGTCGTAGTCGGTGCGGTTGGCGACGCCCTCCAGCTCGCCCCACTCCGAGCCGCCGAACTGGAAGCGGTACTCGATGTCAGCGGTGCGCTTGGAGTAGTGGGAGAGCTTCTCCTTGGGGTGCTCGTACCAGCGGACGTTCTCCTCGCGGAGACCGAGGTCGCGGTACCAGTTCCAGCGCTGCTCCATCCAGTACTCGTGCCACTGCTCGTCCTCGCCCGGCTTGACGAAGAACTCCATCTCCATCTGCTCGAACTCGCGGGTGCGGAAGATGAAGTTGCCCGGCGTGATCTCGTTCCGGAACGACTTGCCCATCTGGGCGATGCCGAACGGCGGCTTCTTCCGGGAGGTCTGCTGGACCTGCGCGAAGTTGGTGAAGATGCCCTGGGCGGTCTCGGGGCGCAGGTACGCGACGGAGGCGGTGTCCTGCGAGGGGCCGAGGTGGGTGGAGAGCAGACCGGAGAACTGCTTGGGCTCGGTGAAGCCGCCCTTGTTGCCGCAGTGCGGGCAGTTGACGTCGGCGAGGCCGTTCTCGGGGAGGCGGCCGTGCTTCGCCTCGTACGCCTCCTCCAGGTGGTCGGCGCGGAAGCGCTTGTGGCAGGAGGTGCACTCGGTGAGCGGGTCGGTGAAGGTGGCGACGTGGCCGGACGCCTGCCACACCTCGGGGGCCAGGATCACCGAGGAGTCGAGGCCGACGACGTCCTCGCGGGAGGTGACCATGGCGCGCCACCACTGGCGCTTGATGTTCTCCTTGAGCTCGACGCCGAGGGGACCGTAGTCCCAGGCAGCGCGGGAGCCGCCGTAGATCTCGCTGCAGGGGTAGACGAAGCCACGGCGCTTGCTCAGGCTGACGATGGTATCGATCTTGTCGGCGGCCACGGTGCTCTCTTCAGTACGACGTCGGACGGTGGACAGGGGCGCGGTGCGCCTCGACGAAGGGTGCTGCTCAGGGATCGCGCGAGCGAATAGTTCAGGGTAGCGGCGGGCGTACCCCCCGGACCAAATCGATAACGGATCGCTTCCGGCCGGTTCTGTTCGGCCTGTGACCTGGCACGCACTTTGTTGACAATCATTTCCATGTTTGTTGAAAATGGCATTCATGAACGTGCGCCCTCGAATATCCACCGCGGCCGTCGCCGGAGCAGCGGTCCTCGGTCTCGTGACCCTCTCCGCCTGCTCCCCCACCGCCTCCGGGCGCTCCGACGACGGCAAGCTGAAGGTGACGGCGTCGTTCTATCCGCTGCAGTTCCTCGCGGAGCAGATCGGCGGCTCCCACGTGGAGGTGTCCAACCTCACCAAGCCGGGCGTGGAGCCGCACGACCTGACGCTGACCGCCAAGCAGACCGCGCAGCTCGACGAGTCCGGCGCGATCGTCTACCTCAAGGGGCTCCAGCCCGCCGTGGACGACTCGGTCAAGCAGTCCGGGGTCAAGCACATCGCCGACGCGGCGGAGCTGACCAGCATGGAGGCGCACGGCACCGAGGTCGACGGGCACCACCACACCACCGGCGACAACAGCTCGCACTCGGAGGCCGAGCCCGGCCAGGACCCGCACGTCTGGCTGGACCCGGTGAAGTTCGCCGAGGTCGCCAAGGGCGTCAACAAGACGTTCGGGCAGGCCGATCCGAAGAACAAGGCCGCCTACCAGAAGAACACCGATGAGCTGGTGAAGAAGCTGGACGCGCTGAACACCGAGTTCAAGGACGGCCTGAAGAACCGGGCCTCGGACACCTTCATCACCACGCACGCGGCCTTCGGCTACCTCGCCGAGCGCTACGGCCTGGTCGAGGAGGCGATCAGCGGCCTGGACCCGGAGTCCGAGCCCAGCGCCAACCGGATCAAGGAACTGCACACCCTGGCGCAGTCCCACCACGTCTCCACGGTCTTCTTCGAGACGCTGGCCAACCCGGCCACCGCCAAGACCCTCGCCGGCGACCTGCACCTGAAGACCGATGTGCTGGACCCGCTGGAGGGCATCACCGACAAGTCCCGCGGCAAGGACTACTTCTCCGTGCAACGCGCCAACCTCGCCGCGCTCCAGAAGGCGCTCGGCACCAAGTGACCCGCCCCGCGCACCCCGTGCCCACCCGGCACACCCCGCCCGCCACGACGCACCGCACGACGGAGGTCAGCAGATGAAGGACACCGGCCAGGCCGTCATAGCGGCGACGGCCGAGGAGTCGTCGGACCCGCAGCCGTCGACGGTCATCGAGCTGCGCGGCGCGAGAGCGTCGCTGGGCTCCCGCCCGGTGCTGCGCGGCGTCGACCTGACCGTGCGGGCCGGCGAGGTCGTCGCGCTGCTCGGCGCCAACGGGTCCGGGAAGTCCACCGCGGTCCGCTCGGTCATCGGGCAGGTCCCGCTGACCGGCGGTGAACTGGCGCTCTTCGGCACGCCGTTCCGCCGCTTCCGCAACTGGGCGCGGATCGGCTACGTGCCGCAGCGCACCACGGCGGCCGGCGGGGTGCCGGCGACCGTCCGCGAGGTGGTCACCGCCGGCCGGCTGGCCCGCACCAGGCTGGGTCTGCTGCGCAAGGCGGACCGGGCGGCGGTGCACCGCGCGTTGGAACTGGTCGGGATGGCCGACCGGATCAAGGACTCCGTCAACGCACTGTCGGGAGGTCAGCACCAACGGGTGCTGATCGCCCGGGCGCTGGCGGGTGAACCCGATCTGCTGATCATGGACGAGCCGATGGCCGGCGTGGATCTGGCGAGCCAGGAGGTGCTGGCCGCCGCGCTGCGCGAGCAGGTCGCCCGCGGCGCCACGGTCCTGCTCGTCCTGCACGAACTGGGGCCGCTGGAGCCGCTGATCGACCGCGCGGTGGTGCTGCGGGACGGCTGCGTCGTCCACGACGGCCCGCCGCCGGAGGCCGTCGGCCAGCACGCCCTGCCCGGCCACGACCATGTCCACCCGCACGCCGACGCGTCGGCCGAACCGCTCCGAACGGGGCTGCTGAGCTGATGGAAATCCTCAACTACGCCTTCATGCAACGGGCGTTGATCGCCGCCCTGATCGTCGGGATCACCGCCCCCGCCATCGGCATCTACCTCGTCCAGCGCCGCCAGGCCCTGATGGGCGACGGCATCGGCCATGTCGCGCTGACCGGCGTCGGCCTCGGCTTCCTGCTCAACACCAGCCCGATCTGGATGGCCACCGTGGTCGCCGTGGTCGGCTCGGTGGTGATGGAACTGATCCGCTGGTACGGCAAGACCCGCGGCGATCTGGCGCTGGCCATGCTGTTCTACGGCGGCATGGCGGGCGGCGTGATGCTGATGAACCTCTCCGACGCGGGCTCCAGCGCCAACTTGGGGACCTACCTCTTCGGTTCGATCACCACCGTCTCGCCCCAGGACATGATCACGATCTATGTGCTGGCCGCCCTGGTGCTGGCGATCACGCTCGGGCTGCGTCGCCAGCTCTTCGCGGTCTGCCAGGACGAGGAGTTCGCCCGGGTCACCGGCCTGCCGGTGCGGCTGCTGAACCTGCTGATCGCGGTGACCGCCGCGGTCACCGTCACGGTCGCCATGCGGGTCGTCGGCCTGCTGCTGGTCAGCGCGCTGATGGTGATCCCGGTCGCGGCCGCCCAGCAGCTCAGCCGCAGCTTCGCGGCGACCTTCGCCACCGCGGTCGGGATCGGCGTGGTGGTGACGCTGACCGGCACCACCGCCTCGTACTACGTCGACGTGCCGTCCGGCGCGACCATCGTGCTCTTCGCCATCGTGCTGTTCGTGGGCTTCACGGCGCTGGCCACCCCGCTGGCCAGAAAGCGCGCGCGGGCCGGCACGACGGACGGTAAGGGGTGCACCCTGGAGGTATCGGGCGGCAGCACCCCCGTCGAGGACGACGTCCGGGTGTGACGGGCGGCGCGGGCACCGCGGTGTGGGACGAGCCCGGCTAAGGAATCCAGCGGGATGCGGAGGAGGGAGCGGTAAGCACCGCACCTGGCTCCCGGTCATCACCTGGCACAATGGCCACACGCATGCGCGGGAGAAGTCCTGACGTCCTAGGGAGGCAACGGTGGCGACGAGCGCGGGTTCTCCGGTCCGCGGCCGGTCGACGCGGCAGCGCACCGCGGTTTCGGCCGCACTCGACGAGGTCAACGAGTTCCGCAGCGCGCAGGAGCTTCACGACATGCTCAAGCACCGGGGCGACTCGGTCGGGTTGACCACCGTCTACCGGACGCTGCAGTCCCTCGCCGACGCCGGCGAGGTGGACGTGCTGCGCACCAGCGACGGCGAGGCCGTCTACCGCCGGTGCAGCAGCGACGACCATCACCACCACCTGGTGTGCCGCGGCTGCGGCAAGGCCGTCGAGGTCGAGGGCCCGGCGGTGGAGAAGTGGGCGGACCAGATCGCGGCCGAGCACGGCTTCCGCGATGTGGCGCACACCGTCGAGATCTTCGGCACCTGTGGGGAGTGCGCCGCCAAGAAGGACGCGGCGAACGGCTAGGGCGCCTGACGACGTACAACGGGCCGCCTCCCCACACCGGGGAGGCGGCCCGTTCGCCGTGGTGCAAGCGGCCTTTAGGTGGCCGTCTCGCCCGACTCCAGCGGCGCCGCACCGAACCGGCGGTCGCGCTTGGCGTACTCCAGGCACGCCTCCCACAGGTTCCGGCGATCGAAATCCGGCCAAAGGATGTCCTGGAACACCATCTCCGCGTAAGCGCTCTGCCAGATCAGGTAGTTCGAGGTGCGCTGCTCACCGGACGGCCGGACGAACAGGTCCACATCGGGCATGTCCGGGTAGTACATGTACTTCGCCACGGTCTTCTCGTTGACCTTGGACGGGTCCAGCTTCCCGGCCCGCACGTCCGCCGCGATGGCCGCCGCGGCGTCCGCGATCTCCGCCCGACCGCCGTAATTCACGCAGAAGTACAGCGTCATGGCGTCGTTGTTCTTGGTCTGCTCCTGGGCGACCTGGAGTTCCTGAACGACGGACTTCCACAGCTTCGGCATCCGGCCGACCCAGCGGATACGGATACCCAGCGCATCCATTTCGTCCCGGCGCCGGCGGATGACGTCCCGGTTGAAATTCATCAGGAAGCGGACCTCGTCCGGCGATCGCTTCCAGTTCTCGGTGGAGAAGGCGTAGAGCGAGAGGTTCTTCACGCCCATTTCGATGCAGCCCTTGAGAACGTCCATCACGACGCCCTCACCAACCTTGTGGCCCTCGGTGCGCGGCAGTCCGCGCTCCTTGGCCCACCGCCCATTGCCGTCCATCACGACCGCGACGTGGTTCGGCACCAGCTCGCCGGGGATCTTCGGCGGACGCGCACCTGACGGGTGCGGCTCGGGCGTCTGGTATTCACGTCGGTTGCGCCCCAGAATCCCGCGTACTGCCATGCGCCCCACGTCTCCTATGCAATATCGATGGACGGTGTTGTCGGTTGTTCCGGCGGGTGCCGTGCCATTGCGGCCGGACGGGCGGCCCCGGACCGGGCCCGTCCCCCCGCTATTTCTCCACGTAGCGGAGGGACCGCAGACCGCGCTCCAAGTGCCAGTGCAGATACGCCGCGACAAGGCCGCTGCCCTCCCGGACGTGCCGCGCCTCACAGGCGTCCGCGGTCTCCCAGTCGCCGGTCAGCAGCGCGCCCAGGAGCCCGATGGCCTCAGAGGAGGGTACGACGCTTCCGGGCACCCGGCAGTCACCGCACACCACCCCGCCCGACGCCACCGAGAAGAACCGGTTCGGACCGGGCATTCCGCACCGCGCACAGGAGTCGAAACTCGGCGCATAACCGTTCACCGCCAGCGAGCGCAGCAGGAACGCGTCCAGCACCAGGTGCGGGGCGTGCGCCCCGTTGGCCAGCGTCCGCAACCCGCCGACCAGCAGCAGATACTGCTGGACGGCCGGCTCGCCCTCGTGGTCGGTGAACCGTTCCGCGGTCTCCAACATGGCCGTGCCGGCCGTGTAACGGGCGTAGTCGGTGACGATCGCGCCACCGTACGCGGCGATCGTCTCGCTCTGCGTGCACAGCGGCAGCCCGCGCCCGATCAGCTCCCCGCCGCGCGCGAAGAACTGCACGTCCACGTGGGAGAACGGCTCCAACCGGGCGCCGAACTTCGACTTCGTCCGCCGCACGCCCCGCGCCACCGCCCGCACCCGGCCGTTGCCGCGGGTGAGCAGGGTGATGATCCGGTCCGCCTCACCCAGCTTCTGGGTGCGCAGCACGATGCCGTCGTCGCGGAACAGAGTCATACGGCCATTCTCGCGCACCACCGGCCCCGCCCGTCCCGCGGCCCGGGCGCGGGACGTTCACCAGGCCCGCTCCCCGCGGCTGCGGGCGTTGGCGTACGCGGTGTCCGCCCGTAGCCGCTCGGCGACGGTGGCGCACCGGATCACCTCGGGGGCGCAGTCCCACTCCCGCCCGCCCCCGACCGGCCGCAGCCGGAGGCCGGCCCCCGACCGCCCCACGACCTGCCCGAGCCGCCCGCCTTGGACGTCCACGACGTACGCGCCGAACGCCGGGACCACCACCGCCGCCCTCACCGCTCCCCCGCCACCTTGGCCAGCACCTCGGCCAGGCGACGGGCGGTGTCGCTATTGCAGCGCCCCAATTCCACCAGGGGCGGCATGGTGCGGTGCGCGTACGAAACCGGGTCGAGGCCGAGCGACGGCAAAATGATGCCAGCCCGGGCCAAAGCCTCGCGCAATTCCGTGAGCGCGCTTTCCACTTCGGTCAGTTCTTTCCCCATCGTCACCGCTTTCCGCGTCGAGTCTTTTTCACCGTTCGCAGCGAAAGCGTGCCGGCGCGGGGCTAGCCTGGGCAAGCAGGCGAGCGCTGCAACTGCCGGGCAGGGAAAGGAAGTTAACCATGGCCAACGCCTCACGCCAGGTACTCTGGGAGTACTGGGGAGCGGAACTCAAACGCCACCGGGAGAACGCCGGCCTGACACAGGACATGTTAGGAGAGAAGGTCTTCGTATCCGGCGGCTATATCGGCCAGTTCGAGCAGGCGATCCGCCGCCCGCAACTCGATGTGGCGATCCGCATCGACCAGGTTCTACAAACCGACGGTTTTTTCGAGCGCACGTGGCGCAAGCTGATTGATGATCAGCGGTATGCGGATTACTTCGCGCGGGTCGTGGAGCTGGAGGCGCAGGCGACCTCCATCTGCGAGTTCGCGCCCACGGTCATTCCTGGCTTGCTGCAGACTCCCGCGTACGCGCGAGCCGTCACCGTCACCGCCAACCCGTTCGTCAGCGACAACTACGTTGAAGAGCGGGTGTCGGCCCGGATAGAGCGAGCAGACATCTTCAACCGTGAGACCCCACCCGAGTATTGGGCGGTCCTGCACGAGAACACGATCCGCACGGCGGTTGGCGGACCAGCCACCATGGCCGATCAGCTAGAGCACACCGCAAAGCTCATGCGGGACCGGACAGGCATGGTGACGGTGATCCCGTATTCGGTGGGCGCGTACCCGTCGATGGGCGGCATGCTCACGCTCATGGAGTTCGCAGACGCCCCACCAACTGCCTATACAGAGACGTCGTTTGCCGGGATGCTGCTGGACGACCCGGCGGTGGTGAAGCGCGTCCAACGCGCCTACGATCTGATTAGGCTCGCTGCGTTGCCGCCCGCAGCATCCTTGGCACTGATCGAGTCGGCGGCGGAGGGCTTCCGACGATGCGCGAGTACGACTTGAGCACAGCCGAATGGTTCAAGAGCAGCTACAGCAACGGTGAAGGCGGCAGCTGCGTCGAGGTCGCCCGCTGGCGTAAAAGCAGTCACAGCAACGGCGACGGCGGAAATTGCATCGAGGTCTCCGACGACCTCCCCGGCCTCGTCCCCGTCCGTGACAGTAAGGACCCGCACGGTCCGGCACTGGTCTTCCCGGCCGATGGCTGGACTTCGTTCATCGGTGCGCTCAACGGCGGCCGATTCACGACAGCCTGACCGTATTTCACCCGCAACACCCCCGCGGCCCCGCCGTCCATTCCGGACGACGGGGCCACATCACGTTACTGAGAGGTCATCAACGGCTAACGTGACCTTCGGTACTTCTCCGTCCCCGCACGTCAAGGACCCCTCACGGCGTGTCTAGCGGCAGGTAGCATCCGGTGAGGTTCGGCGGCACGGCAGCCGTGGCGACCGAGACATCCCCGTAAGCCCCCGAACGAGGATCTCGATGACATCCATACCGCAGGCGCTGTTGTGGTGCCTTGGCGCAGGAACGGCCGCCGCCGTGGTGCTGGCGGCGCTGCTGCTCCGCGTACACAAGGAGCGCGCCGGGCTCAGGACCCGACTGAGCGCCGCCGAGGAACACAGCAGCGCCACGCTGCACAACAACACGGAGTTGACCGCCAGACTCCGGGCCACCGAGGTGGAGATCCGGCACCTGGCCGAGGCTCGGCTGCCCGATCTGACGCTGGCGTTGGCGCATCCGCACGTGCCGGTGCGCGGACTTTCGGACAAACGATTCGCCGGGTCGGAGACCGACAAGGCGCTGGGCGCCGTGCTGGAGCAGGTCCGGGAGGCGATCACCAAGGAGCGCACCCGGGTCGACGCGGCGGCGCAGTCCACGCTGCGCGGCGCGACCACCACCATCCAGGCGCTGCTGTACCAGGTGCAGACCGCGCTGCAGACGATGCAGCACAAGTACGACGACCCGCAGATCGCCCAGGACCTGTTGGACGCGGACTTCCTCAACGAGCAGGCGCTGCGCCGCGTGCAGGCCACCGGCGTGGTCTGTGGCGCCTGGCCGGGCCTGACCCGCGAGGACTCCTACCTCTCGGAGCTGGTGGTCGGCGCCTCGTCGCGGCTGCGCGGCTACGAGCGGGTGCAGATCAGCAACCAACTCCGGGACCCGATCGCGGTGGTGGCGCGCGCCGTCGAGCCGATCGCCATCACCGTCACCGAGCTGCTGGCGAACGCGCTGCACCACTCGCACCGCGAACTGCCGGTCACCGTCACGCTCCAGCAGGGCAACCGCGGCGCGTCGGTGATCATCGACGACTACGGCGTCGGCATGCACGACGACGAGCTCAAGCACGCGATGGAGCTGCTGGCCAGCAACGACGACCTGCTGCTGACGCAGCTCGGCGACCCGCCGCGGTCCGGATTCGCCGCTGCCGGCCAGTTGGTGCGGCAGTACGGGTTCGGGGTGCACGTGGAGCCGTCGCCGTACGGAGGGGTCCGAGCCGTGGTCTACATACCGGGCGATCCGCTGCTGACCGTCCTCGACGAGGGCGCGCGTCCGATGTCGGTGATGGCGCCGATGCCGCACCGCGCGCCGGGCGGTCCGCGGGACCGGGTGTCGGCGCCGTCCGCGATGCCGACCGGTGCGGGCGCGCCGGCCACGCCCGCGGGGGCCACGCCGCTCGCGCAGCCCGCGCCGGTGGCCCAGCAGCCCGCTGAGCCCGCCCAGCCGGCCCCGCCGGTGGCCGAGCAGCCGGCCGCGCAGCCGCTGCCGTCCGGGCCCGAGCAGGCCGAGCAGCCGCGCGCCGAGGGCGAGTTGCCGCGTCGGCGCCGGCGCCGGCCGCAGTCCGAGCAGCCCGAGGAGCGTTCGGACACCCTCAACCTGCGTTCCCCGGAGGAGACCGGGTCCCGCTGGGCGGCGCTCCAGCGCGGCACCGAGTCCGGCCGGGCGGCCGCGTCCCAACCCGAGCCCGCACAGGCAGACTTCCCGCAGTCGCACGACTACCAGCAGTCGTCAGACTTCCCGCAGTCCGACTACCCGCGCAGTCCCGAAGGGAACGCCCAGTCATGAACAGCCCCACCCGTCGCCGTGTCACCGAGGACAAGTCCTGGGTGCTGGCTCCCCTGTTGGAGCTGCCGCATGTCGTCCACGCCGCCGTCATCTCCGGCGACGGCTTCATCGAGGGGGCCTCGCCGGGCCTGTCGCGGGAGGCCGCGGAGGGCGTCGCGGCGATGATGTCGGCGCTCCAGGGGGCCGGGCGCGCGGTGACCGCGGCGTTCGCCGAGAAGGACGACGCGCGGCTGCGGCAGACGGTGATCGAGTCCGAGGAAGGTTTCGTTTTCGCGATCCCGGCGGGGGAGAACACCTGCCTGGCCGTTTTCGCCGATCCGGAGGTGAACATGGGCGTCGTCGCGCACCACATGCAGATCCAGGTGACGACCCTGGGCAAGAAGGTCATGAACAGCCCGGCTCGGGACCTCGGTAGCCCGGCATGACACCGCGCCAGAGCAGCGGACGACGTCTCGTACCGGCCTATCTGGCGACCGGCGGACGCGCTCGTCCGAGCCGCAACACGTTGGACCGGCTGACCGTGCTGGTCGGCGTGGACATGCCGATCACCAGTGAGGTACGCCCCGAAGAGCACCGGATTCTGGAGCTTCTCCAGCCCGGCGCGCTGACTCTGGCCGAGGTGGCCGCCCACCTTCACCTGCCCGTGAGCGTGGTGAAGGTGCTGGTGGCCGACCTCGTCGACGCCGGGCGCCTGCACGCCCGCGTCCCCATACCCGAAGCCGAGCAATTCGACCGACAGATCCTGGAGAGGGTTCTCGATGGACTCCGCTCTCTCAAGTCCTAGCGCCGGCGCCGGGACCGACCGCATGTACCTCTCCGGCACGGACCAGACGCTGGTGAAGCTGTTGGTCGCCGGTCCGTTCGGGGTCGGCAAGACCACCCTGATCCGCGCGCTCTCGGAGACCCCGCCGCTGCACACCGAAGAGGTGATGACGCAGTCCGGCGCGCTGGTCGACGACCTCGCCGGCGTGCGGGAGAAGACCACCACCACCGTCGCCATCGACTTCGGGCGGCTGACGCTGCCCGGGGACCTCGTGCTGTACCTGTTCGGCACGCCCGGGCAGAAGCGGTTCCGCCCGCTGTGGCAGGACATCGCCCGCGGTGCGCTGGGGGCCCTGGTCCTCGCCGACACCCGCCGGCTGGCGGACTCGTTCGAGGTGATGGACATCATCGAGGAGGCCGGGCTGCGCTACGCGGTCGCGGTCAACACCTTCCCCGACGCCCCGCAGTACGACGTGGACAGCCTCCGCGACGCGCTCGACCTGCACCCCGACACCCCGTTGGTGCTGTGCGACGCCCGCGACCGGGACCAATCCGTAGACGCACTCATCGAGTTGGTCCGCCACGTCCTGGCCCACACGCCCGAGGAGACCCCGAACCCGTGACTTCCCCGCACCAGCCGGGCGCCGCCCAGCCGCCGTCCCGCCCCGGGCAGGGCTTTTCGCCATCGGAGGCCGCGGCGCCCCCGCCGGGCTGCCCGGCACACGGGATGCCACCGCAGGCCCCGGCCCAACCGGACCCGTACGCGCCGGTGAAGCTGTACGGGCCGGAGTTCGCCGCCGACCCGCACAGCGTCTACGCGCGGCTGCGGCAGTTCGGGGCGGTGGCGCCGGTGGAGATCGCACCCGAGGTGCCCGCGCTGCTGGTGACCGACTACCGGGCGGCGCTGGAGCTGCTCAACGACGACGCGACCTGGTCCAAGGACTCCCGGGCCTGGATGCAGACCGTCCCGGCGGACTCGCCGGTCATGCCGATGCTGCACTGGCGGCCGAACGTCTTCTACGCCGACGGCCCGGCGCACGTCCGCTACCGCGACGTCATCGTCGACAGCTTCAAGCTCGTCGAACCGCACGAGCTGCGGGCCCGGGTGCACCACGCCGCGGACACCCTGATCCGGCGCTTCGGCGACCGCGGCGAGGCGGACCTGATCGCGGAGTACGCGCGGCTGATCCCGCTTCTGATGTTCAACTCCCTCTTCGGGCTGCCCGATTCCTACAGCGACCGGCTGATCGCGGCCATCGCGGGGATGCTGGAGGGCAATTCGCCGGAGGAGGCGAACGCCGCCAACGAGGCGTACACGCAGTACATCATGGAGCTGGTCGGCGCGAAGAAGGCCGAGCGCGGACCGGACCTCACCTCGTGGTTCATGGACCATCCCAACGGCCTGAGCGACGAGGAACTGATCCACCAAATCATCCTCGTGATGGGCGCCGGCAACGAGCCGCTGGCCAACCTGATCGGCAACGCGCTCGCCCGGATGCTCTCCGACGACCGTTACTACAACACCGTCTCCGGTGGCGCACTGACCGTGCACGACGCCATCAACGAGGTGCTGTGGAACGACCCGCCGCTGACCAACTACTCCGCGCACTTCCCGGTCCGGGACGTCTTCTTCCACGGCACCTGGGTGCGCGCCGGCCAGTTGGTGATGGTCTCCTACGCGGCGGCCAACAGCCAGTTCGACACCACGGCCACGCACGGGCCGGGGTCGGGCAGCGGATCCCACCTGTCCTGGGCGGCCGGTCCGCACGCCTGCCCGGTCAAGCGGCATGCGCTGCTGATCGCGGTCACCGCGATCGAGCGGCTCACCGCCTGGCTCTCGGACATCGAACTCGTCGGCACCCCGGACGAGTTGACGTGGCGCAACGGGGCCTTCCACCGGGCCCTGGCCGCCCTCCCGGCCCGTTTCACCCCCATCACCCCGGATCAGGCAGGAGCCACGCCATGGCACAACAGCGAGAGCAGAGCTTCGTCATCGACCCCGCCGGAACCGACATCCACGGCGAAGGAGAACGCCTCCGCGCGCTAGGCCCGGCCGCCCGGATCGAGCTTCCCGGCGGCATCAGAGCCTGGGGCGTCACCGGTCACGCCCTGCTCAAACAACTCCTCACCGACGACCGGGTCTCCAAGAACCCGCGCGACCACTGGCCGGAGTGGCAGCGCGAGGAGATCCGCGGCAGTTGGCTCCAGTCGTGGATAGGCGTGACGAACATGTTCACCGCCTACGGAGCCGACCACCGCCGGCTGCGGAAGCTGATCGCCCCGGCGTTCACCGCGCGCCGCACCGACGCCATGCTGCCCCGGGTGGAGCGGATCACCGAGGACCTGTTGGACGGGTTGGCGGCGCGCCCCGCCGGCGAGGTCGTGGACCTGCGGCAGTCCTTCAACCTCCCGCTGCCGATGCAGGTGATCTGCGAGCTGTTCGGCTACCCCGAGGGCGAGCCGCGGGCCGAACTCGCCCGCGTCATCGCCGAGATCATGGACACCACGGCCACGCCGGAGCAGGCCACCGCGACCTGGGTGGCGGTCAACAAGCTGCTCGGCTCCCTGGTGGCCGCCAAGCGCGCCGAGCCCGCCGAGGACCTGACCAGCTCGCTGGTCGCGGCCCGCGACGACGAGGGCCAGGCGATGACCGAGCAGGAGCTCCTCGACACCCTGCTGCTGGTCATCGGCGCCGGCCACGAGACCACCGTCGACCTGCTGGGCAACGCGGTGTACGCGCTGCTGACCCACCCCGACCAACTGAAGCTGGTGCGCGACGGCGAGGCGTCCTGGAACGACGTCATCGAGGAGACGCTGCGCTGGACGCCGTCCATCGCGAGCCTGCCGCTGCGGTTCGCGGTCGAGGACATCGAGCTGCCGCACGGCGAGGTGATCCGCAAGGGCGAGGCGATCCTGGCGATGTACGCGGCGGCCGGCCGGGACGCCGCGCAACACGGTGCCGACGCCGACGCGTTCGACCTGACCCGCACCGACCAGGAGCACCTGGCGTTCGGCCACGGGGTGCACCACTGCATCGGTGCCCCGCTGGCCCGCCTGGAGGCCCGCACCGCCCTCCCGGCCCTCTTCGCGCGCTTCCCGGACATGCAACTGGCCGTCCCCGCCGAGGAGTTGACCCCGGCGGGCGGCTTCATCGCGGGCGGGCTGGCGAGCCTGCCGGTGCGGTTGAGGCCGTGAGGCGCCCCTGATCGGGCCCGCCCTACAGGGCGGTTGTAGTCCGCCCGGTGCCCGTTGAACCGTTGACGCCCCGCGTCGCCCCGGCTCGTAGCCGGCGGCGGCGCGGGGCGTCAACGGTTCAACGGGCCCGTAGGCGGGCGTCTCCCGCTCAGCCGGGATACCGCGGCGTCCGCGCCGCCGCGGCCACCAGGCGGTCCACGTCCCGCGGGCGGAGCGTGAGCGCATCGCCGGCGGTGCTCAGCACCTCGCGCTCGGCGGGGCTGCACGGGCCGTCGGCGAGCGCGATCCGGGCGCCCTGGAGGAGCAGCGACTCCCGCCCGGCGGGGGCGAGATGGGGCGCCAGCGGCTCCAGCGCCTCGTGGAGCTCTATGGCCAGCGCGGTGCCGCAGGGGTCGAGCCCGCGGTGTGCGCAGTGGCCGCCGGTGACCGCCTCGTAGGTGCCGGTCATCCGGCCGGTGTCGGCGGCGAGCGCGGCGAGCAGGGTCAGCAGGTGGTCCTCGGTGCAGTCGGCGGAGCCGGCCGCGCGGACCGTGGCGACCGCGGCGTCCCGGGCCGTGCGGGAGGCCGTGCCGCCGGCCGCCAACAGCGCCAGAGTCAGGGTGTGGACGGCGTCCCGGAGCATCGCCGAGAGCCGTACGGTGGTCGGGTGGTCGAGCGCGTCCAGCCCGAAGTGGCCCTGGCAGGCGACGCATTCGAGGATCGGGCCGGCGGCGCCGCGGCCGAGGACGGGGACGCCGAGGACGAGCAGGCGGCGCCGGCCGGTGCGGCGGAGGTAGTTGCGGTCGCCGCCGCAGTCGGGACAGAAGAACTCACCGTCGGCAACGGTCCGCCACGAGGTGCGCACCCCCACCACACATACGTTGCGCATCACGTCAGCCCTCCGCCATGCCGCGGCCTCTTTGCCGTTCGTTACGTGATGTTAGCCACATCGGTGATGCGGCGTCAGCACCCCGTATCGGACAACGGCCGGACAGCTGGCCGGAATACCGGCGCGGATGCGAACGCGAGGTGTACGCGATGGGTACGGGAGGCCGGGCACGCGGGACGGCCCCGCCGCTCCGGGCGGGAGCGGCGGGGCCGGGTGAAGAGAGGCGACGCGAAGTGGCTTAGCGCG
Organism: Streptomyces sp. NPDC057743; assembly: GCF_042798755.1. NCBI lineage: Bacteria > Bacillati > Actinomycetota > Actinomycetes > Kitasatosporales > Streptomycetaceae > Streptomyces > Streptomyces sp. NPDC057743. The sequence continues at coordinate 5,588 of NZ_JBHVJX010000047.1, read as the reverse complement.
CCGCGCGGTTGACGGCCGAGACCACGGCCTTCAGGGAGGCGCGGGTGGTGTTGGCGTCGATGCCGATGCCCCACAGCACCTTGCCGTCGATGGCGCACTCGATGTACGAGGCGGCCTGCGCGGAGGCGCCCTCGCTCATGGTGTGCTCCTGGTAGTCCAGCAGGCGGGCGTCGATGCCCAGGCCCTGGAGCGCGTGGAAGAACGCGGAGATCGGACCGTTGCCCGACCCCACCAGCACGGTCTCCACGCCGTCCATCTCGGCCTCGACGGTGAGGGTGTCCACGCCGTCCTTGTCGGTGGTGGTCTGGCCGGCCTTGAGCTGGATGCGGCCCCACGGGTTCAGCGGGTTGGGCAGGTACTCGTCCTGGAAGGTGTCCCAGATGTCCTTCGGGGTGACCTCGCCGCCCTGGGCGTCGGTCTTCTCCTGGATGATCCGGGAGAACTCGATCTGCATCCGGCGCGGCAGGTCCAGTTTGTGGTCGTTCTTCAGGACGTAGGCGATACCGCCCTTGCCGGACTGCGAGTTGACCCGGATGACCGCCTCGTAGGAGCGGCCGACGTCCTTGGGGTCGATCGGCAGGTACGGCACCGCCCACTCGATGTCGTCGACGGTCTTGCCCTGGGCGGCCGCGTCGGCCTCCATCGCGTCGAACCCCTTCTTGATGGCGTCCTGGTGGGAGCCGGAGAAGGCGGTGTAGACCAGGTCGCCCGCGTAGGGGTGGCGCGGGTGGACCTCCATCTGGTTGCAGTACTCGCTGGTGCGACGGATCTCGTCGATCTGCGAGAAGTCGATCTGCGGGTCGACGCCCTGGGAGAAGAGGTTCATGCCCAGGGTGACCAGGTCGACGTTGCCGGTGCGCTCGCCCTGCCCGAACAGGCAGCCCTCGACGCGGTCCGCCCCGGCCATCACGGCCAGCTCGGCCGCGGCCACCGCCGTACCGCGGTCATTGTGCGGATGCGTCGACAGACACACGAACTCCCGCCGGCTCAGATTCCGACTCATCCACTCGAACCGGTCGGCGTGCGTGCTGGGCGTCGAACGCTCCACGGTGGCCGGCAGGTTGAGGATGATCTCGCGGCCCTCCTCGGGCTGCCAGACGTCCATCACGCCCTCGCAGACCTCCAGCGCGAAGTCCAGCTCGGTGTCGGTGAAGATCTCCGGGCTGTACTGGTAGCCGAAGACGGTCTCGTCACCCAGCAGCTTCTCGGCGTACTCCACCACCAGCCGGGTGCCGTCCACCGCGATCTGCTTGACCTGCTCCTTCGAGCCGCGGAAGACGACCCGGCGGAAGGTGGGGGCGGTGGCGTTGTAGAGGTGCACGGTGGCCCGGGGCGCCCCGCGCAGCGACTCCACGGTCCGCTCGATCAGCTCTTCCCTGGCCTGCGTCAGCACGGAGATCGTCACGTCCTCCGGGATGGCGCCGTCCTCGATGATCGACCGCACGAACGCGAAGTCGGTCTCGCCGGACGACGGGAAACCGACCTCGATCTCCTTGTAGCCCATGCGTACCAGCAGGTCGAACATCTCGCGCTTGCGGGCCGGCGACATCGGGTCGATCAGCGCCTGGTTGCCGTCGCGCAGATCGGTGGAGAGCCAACGGGGCGCCTTGGTGATCCGCTGCTCCGGCCAGCTGCGGTCGGCCAGTTGCACGGCCTCGAACGGGCGGTACTTGTGGACCGGCATGCCGGAAGGGGCCTGCGTGTGGGTGGCGTTGGTGATCGGGGTGCGGCGGCCGACGGGCTGCGACATTGCGTAGGGCTCCTCGGGGAGATCCATTGGACGGCCGACGGTCGAACGCAGCACCAGATCCCGCGGGGAGGGGGTCGGCCTACGACTACAGGCCCTCGCCGCGGCAGCTAAGGAGAAGCAGCCCGAAACGCATGATGCACAGCACGTTAGCGGAGGCGCGGGGGAACCGCAGTCGCGTATCAGTATGCGGGACCGCCGGGACACAGCGGCGAAAATGCGACCAACCACACGTTTTCGGGAACTTCGGCCGCTGCCAGTGACAGACGCATTACGCAATGCCACCGTTTTCCTATGAAGGAATCCGTGACCCAGCAGCGCACCGCACTGGCCCCCGCCTCGCCCGTCTTCTGCTCGATCATCCCGCCGCACATCCTCGGCAAGCTGTCCGAGTCCGACGACCCGGCCCACCACGAGCCCGCCCGCCGCACCCTGGAGCACGACGCCCTCCACCGCACCCGGCGCAACGACCTGACCGCCCAACTCATCGCCCCGGGCGAGGCCCGGGCCGACGCCGACAAGCCCAACCGCACCATCTACGACGCCGGTCACCAGCAGAACCTCCCCGGCACCAAGGTCCACGCCGAGACCGACGGCCCCGCCAAGGACGCCTCCGTCAACCGCGCACAGGCCGGCCTCGGCGCGACCTTCGAGTTCTACCTCAAGGCGTACGGCCGCAAGTCCATCGACGGCGCCGGCCTCCCGCTCGACGCCACCGTCCACTACGGCGAGAAGTACGACAACGCCTTCTGGGACGGCCAGCGGATGGTCTTCGGCGACGGCGACGGCACCCTCTTCAAGGACTTCACCATCCCCGTCGACGTCATCGGCCACGAACTCACCCACGGCGTCACGCAGTACACCGCCGCCCTCGACTACCAGGGTCAGTCCGGCGCCCTCAACGAGTCCCTCTCCGACGTCTTCGGCTCCCTCATCAAGCAGTACGCCCTCAAACAGACCGCCGACCAGGCCGACTGGCTGATCGGCGCCGACCTGCTCGCCGCCGGCGTGCACGGCAAGGCCCTGCGCTCCATGAAGGCCCCCGGCACCGCCTACGACGACCCGCACCTGGGCAAGGACCCGCAGCCCGCCACGATGGCCGGCTACGTCCAGACCGCCGACGACAACGGCGGCGTCCACCTCAACTCCGGCATCCCCAACCACGCCTTCTACCTCGTCGCCAGCGCGCTGGGCGGCAAGGCGTGGGAGCGCGCCGGCCAGATCTGGTACGACGTCCTCACCGGCGGCCACCTGGCCAAGAACGCCCAGTTCGCCGACTTCGCCAACCTCACCGTCCAGGCCGCGCAGACCCGTTACGGCGGCTCGGGCGCGGAGCACGAGGCCGTGGTCAAGGCATGGTCGACGGTGGGCGTCACCGGTAAGTAACCCCTCCGGGGGGGGCGGGGGTGACACACGACTACTCCCGCCCCAACGGGTAGGACTCCCCCATGCACATCCACATCCGCCGCAGTGGCGGCTTCGCCGCCATCGAGCGACGCGCCGAGGTCGACACGACCGACCGCCCCGACGCCACCGAATGGCACGCCCTCGCCGACCAGGCGATGGCCACCGCGCACGCCACGCCCCCGACCGGCGTCCCCGACGGCTTCCGCTACGCCCTCACCGTCGACGGCAAGACGGCGTACTGCGCGGATCCCGATCTCACCGAGGCGCAGCGCGAGTTGGTCACTCGCCTGCTGAAGGAAGGCGCGTAGCGCCCTTCCACGTTCGTGGCTTCACGCCCACGTTGTTGGCTTTCCCGCCGTGCGGGGTGCTGTTGTTTTTTGCGCCTGCGGCGCGGGCGTTGATCCGCTGCGCGGGGCTGTCGGCTGCGGTGACGGGCCTCCGGGGGCGGCATGCCAGACTGCTTCGCTCTACGTCTGGCATACCGCCCCCTCCGACCCGTCACCTCCCGTGGGAGGGTGGTTTTCCCTGGGTGGGGGCTGATCCTTGTGGTCCCCTGACGGCCGTTGCCTGGTGTGGCTGGGGCCGCCCGTCCGCTGACGGTCACCACTCAACCCAGCGGCCCGAGTTGGCCCACCGGGCGGACGTGGCACCCACCGTTTTCACCCACCCCCCACGGGAGGGGACGGGCCGGAGGGGCAGGGTGTTCGGACGTAAAGCGAAGCAGTCCGAACACCCTGCCCCGGAGGCCCGTCACCGCACCCCAAAAGCCCCGCGCAGCGGACAACAAGCCCGCGCCGCAAGGCGCAAACAACAACACCCCTCACGGCGGGAAACCCAACAACGTGGGAAGCCTAAAAACCCAGCTTGCGAAGCTGCTTAGGGTCCCGCTGCCAGTCCTTGGCGACCTTCACGTGAAGGTCGAGGAAGACCGGCGTCCCGAGCAACGCCTCAATGTGCTTGCGGGACTTCGTGCCGACCTCCTTCAACCGCTTGCCCTTGGGGCCGATGATGATCCCCTTCTGGCTGGGGCGCTCGATGTAGACGTTGGCGTGGATGTCCAGCAGCGGCTTGTCGGCGGGGCGGTCGTCGCGGGGCAGCATCTCCTCGACGACGACGGCGATCGAGTGCGGCAGCTCGTCGCGGACGCCCTCCAGCGCCGCCTCGCGGATCAGCTCGGCGACCATCACCTGCTCCGGCTCGTCGGTCAGGTCGCCCTCCGGGTAGAGGGCCGGGCCCTCGGGGAGCAGCGGGACGAGGAGGTCGGCGAGGAGCGAGACCTGCTTGTCGCCGACGGCCGACACCGGAATGATCTCGGCCCACTCGATGCCGAGTTCCTTGCCGAGCTGGTCGATGGCGAGGAGCTGGGTGGCCAACGCCTTGGAGTCGACCAGGTCGGTCTTGGTGACGATGGCGACCTTGGGCGTCTTCTTGATGTCGGCCAGCTCGGTGGCGATGTAGCGGTCGCCGGGGCCGATCTTCTGGTCGGCCGGGAGGCAGAAGCCGATCACGTCGACCTCGGACCAGGTCGTGCGGACCACGTCGTTGAGCCGCTCGCCGAGCAGCGTGCGCGGCTTGTGCAGACCCGGGGTGTCGACCAGCACGAGCTGGGCGTCGGGGCGGTGCACGATGCCGCGGACGGTGTGGCGGGTGGTCTGCGGGCGGTTGGAGGTGATCGCCACCTTCGTCCCGACGAGAGCGTTCGTCAGGGTGGACTTGCCCGCGTTGGGGCGGCCGACGAAGCAGGCGAAGCCGGCGCGGTGCGGGGCGGTGGACTCGGTACGAACGCTCATGGCGCCCATTCTCCCCGATCCCCGCGGTCGCTCCGACCATCCGCCGCTCCGTCCGACGGGGGAGCCGGGGCGGGGCACGTCGGTACGGCGCCCCGCCCGGGGTGCGGTCAGGCCGACGGGGCGGCCGGGGTGCTGGCGCGCAGGGTGCCGTCGGGGGCGGCGACCAGGACCGGGGTGTCCGGACCGCCGAGGTCGCGGACGGCCGCCCGGTCGGCGTCGGCGGCCTGCTCGGCGTCGGTGACGACGGCCGCGGCCTCCAGGGACGTGGCGCCGCTGGCGACGGCCATCGCGACTGCCGTCTGGAGCGCGCTGAGCTTGAGGGAGTCCAGCGCGACGGTGCCGGCGACGTAGGTGCGGCCGGTCTCGTCGCGGACGGCGGCACCCTCCGGGACGCCGTTACGGGCCCGCGCCGAACGCGCGAGCGTGATGATCTTGCGGTCTTCGGGATCCAGCGGTGCGGAGTCGGTCATGCGCCCCAGCGTATGCGCTGCGCTTGGCTGGCTTCCCACGTAGTTGGCTGTCCCGCCGTGCGGGGTGCTGTTGTTTTTTGCGCCTGCGGCGCGGGCGTTGATCCGCTGCGCGGGGCTGTCGGCTGCGGTGACGGGCCTCCGGGGGCGGTATGCCAGACTGCTTCGCTTTACGTC
>NZ_JBHVJX010000046.1:0-52674 GCF_042798755.1 Streptomyces sp. NPDC057743 | reverse complement strand
GCCGCTTCAGTTGTTTATAAGAGACAGCTACACGCCCACGGCCGGGGGCCACTGCCGAGCCCCGGGGGGGGCTGATCCCCCCCGCCCACCCGCGCGGGCGCGCGGGCGGGGATGCGCGGCGCCTAGTGGGGAGCGCCTTCACCCTGTGCCTCCCTGCGCCCGGTGGTCGCCGTGGCCGTCCGGTCGCCCTCCGAACGGCTTCTCTCCGTTGACGAGTTGGTCGGTGCGGTCACTCCGCTCGCTCCACCAGGCCACCCCCTGCCGGTCGATGTGCGTCCCGTTCTCGTGCGCCGCGCGAACGCACGGCCTCGGATTGTTGCTGCCCTCGGGCCGCGTCGCGCCGCAGAGTGGTGGCCACTGCCGGCCCGGTTCCGCCGCGGTCATTTCACGCCGCCACTGGGACGCTGCCGCCGCCTGACGGAACCTCGACGCCGTGAATCCGCGTCGGCCCGACGTCGATCCCGCGCACCGCCAGGTAGAGCGCCCAACGCCGCTCCGCCTGCGCCTTGTTGGCCGGGTCACCGCCGGCCGGGCAGTGCGGTGCGGCGAGCACGTAGGGGCGCACGGGGGCGGGTGGGTCGAGGAGGGGCGCGTCGGCCGCGCACTCCGAGGCGTGCGGGCTCTTGTGGCGCGGGAGGTGCCTCGGACGCGAGGTGGTCGGGGCGGTGGCGGCGGGGGCGACGACGGCTCCGGCGCGGTGCCGCCCGCGCGCCGGGAACAGCCACGCCACGACGCGCAGGACGAGGTCGAGCATCTCTTCAACTCCCTTGGAGGGGAAACCGCGCCGGAACGGGCACGTCATCGTGGAGCGGATGCCGTCGCAACAGCACCCGGCAGTCCACCACCCGCGCCCGATCCTGGGCCTCCTCGGCGGCGGCCAATTCGGAGCGAAGCTGGGCGCACTCGGCGCAGGTATCTCCGCCGCGATCGTCGCCGTTGCGATGTTTGGTGTGGTTCCGGTAGTACGCCGGACCACGGTGGGGCTGTGTCGCTCGTGGATGCCGGCCGCCCATCAGCGCCGCATCACCGTTGGCCGTCGCGGCCAACGGTGCCCAGGAGAACAGCACCTGCGTACCGTGCCGACCGAGGTGATACAGCTCCGGGTAACGCAGCTCATGGTCCGGCGACAGAGCACTGGGCCACCGGGTGATGACCACGGAGATCTCCCCGCGCTCGGCCAGTTCGCGGACTTGGCACCAGCCGGACCGCTTCTGGGGTACCGGCTCGCCGTACGGGTCGGTGATCTGCGTGACGATCCGCAAGTCGCGTTGGTCGGCGAAGCCGTGCCCCTCGGAGACCGCTCGCATCACTGCGAGACCGGAGGAGTCCTGACGGCGGTCCACGCAGATGTAGAGAACGGCCGAGGGACGTGAACTGGTGCTGGGTTCGGGCATCGTGAGCCTCCTTGTCAGGGCGTGATCGAGCCTCGCGCCGCAAGGGCTGTAGCGACCGTGACTGCTTGCCCGGCGGCGATGAACAGAAGCATTGCGACGGCGGTGACGCCGACAAAGGCCCAGCTGATTACCCAACTTGGGTACCATCACGGGTGGTGGCGAATCGACGACAATGCGTAGCCCTCATCGATCGGAGCCTGCCTGATGCCGAAGCCGGTCCGTCCACGCGAGCTTCCTGCCCGACTGCTGACCAATCCGGAGATGATCAACGCCTGTCGGGTAAGGGACTTCAGCAGGGTCTTCCGCCTGATGAAGAGGTACGCGGGTGTCTATCCATCGATGATCGCGCGCCTGTGTGATCTGACGCCGAGCCGTGTGGCTGAGGTGGTTGCCGGCCAGCGCAGGTTGCGGCACATGGACGTGATCGAACGGGTTGCTGACGGGCTGCGTATCCCCGGGCATATGGTCGGGCTCGCCCGGCGCACGTGGGAGACGTCCGCGCCCCTCGAAGCGGCAGAGCGAGAGCCAGACCCCCAGGCGGCAGAACTGGAGCGGGCCAGTACGGCAGTTCTGCCGAGCCCCGAGGTGGACAGCATCCTCGCCTTGACTTCGGGTGCGCCCCCGAGTCGTTCCACTCTGCATGCCCTGCGGTCCTCGATCGAGGACTACTGGCGGCGAGACGATCAGCATGGTGGTGCGGCACTGAGGCCGGCAGTGGTCGGCCAACTGCGTTACGTGGAAGGCCTCTTGCGGAGCAATCTGCCGAATTCCGCCAAACATGAGCTGTATGGAGTTGCAGCCGAACTCGCACACCTCACCGGTTGGCTGCACTTCGATGCCCGCCAATACAGCCAGGGGCGCGCCTATTTCACACAGTCTTTGGAACTGGCCAAGGAAATCGACGACAGGCGGTTCATGGCCAACGTTCTGGCTTGTATGAGTTTGCAAGCGACCTATCAACACAAGCCTGGGGACGCATTAGCTCTGGTCAATGCGGCACAGGACGCGGCTTGCACGGCCAAGTCCGGTGTGACACCGCGTGTTCTCTCCATGCTGTCGATGCGGGAAGCGTTCGCGCATGCCACGGTCGGCAGCCGAACTGCCACTCATGCGGCGATCTCCGAAGCGCACCGGCAGTTCGAACGGATTGACACGAGTGACCCCGACCCGGCGTGGGTGACCTACTTCGATGAGCCCAAGCTCCTTGTGGACACCGGGATTGCTCACGGTCGGCTCGGAGAAGCTGCGACCGCCGAGCCCCTGATCGCAGCGGCCATGCGTCGGGAGAGCAGCGCCAATCGGCGAGGCCGCGCCTTCCACGGTTTCTGGCTGGCCCGCACGCAGCTGAATCTGGGGAAGTTGGAGCAGGCGTGCCACTCCGCTACCGGGGCTCTCGAATGCACATCTGCGGTCGCCTCCGAGCGACTGGCCAGCCATCTCAAGGAATTCCACGGTCAGTTGGCCGCCTACCGGCAGAAGCCCGCGGTGGTGGCGTTCGAGGCGCGTTTGAGGGAGGTTCTCTCCAACTGAGACTTATCGGACCGCTTCGTCCATCAGGAGGTACAGGAGCCCGACAAGGGAGCCGCTGCTCACGATCTCGTGGCGGTCGATCATGCCCCGGACGTCGGCGAGCGGGATCCATTCGATGCGGTCGGATTCGTTCTTCTCGGTGGGTGGCCCCACGTAGGTCGCCCCGTCGGCACGGAAGACGTGGTGCTGTGAATCCGTGATCCCGTTGGCCGGCTCCGCGTAGATGAGGGGCTTCATCGGCTCTGGGCGCCATCCGGTCTCCTCAAGAACCTCACGGGACGCTGCTTCCTCGGGGGTCTCCCCTTCCTCTATGAGCCCCATGGGCAACTCCCATGCCCAGGTATCCGTGATGAAGCGGTGCCGCCACATCATCAGAACCTCACGTCTGTCATTGAGCACGGCGGCCACCGCCAGGTGTCGCAGTCTGACGACGTGGTGCTCCCAACGGCGTCCGTCGGGTTGCTGAACGTCCACGAGGCACAGGTTCACCCAGGGATTCGTGTAGATCTGCCGTTCGCCATGGGTTTTCCACTGCATGAACGCCGCCTCTCTCGCCTGGTGGCGTCCAGCATCTCAGACGAGAGTTATGCCCTTCGTCGTGCTTCATCGGCTGCGGCTCCGGGCCGGTGTCCTGATGGGCAACTCGACAACCAGGCCGACTGGACTGTCCGTTGCACGGAACAAAGCGTGCCCCCGGACCGTTCGGGACGGTCCGGGGGCAGGTGGGGCGTCGCAGCCCGGTTCGTTGGACGGGCGCCGGGCTGCGACGGTCGGGGGGTGGCCCTGCCCAGGGGTGGGTCAGGTCGCCGGTGGGTGGGTTACTTGGTGAAGGCCGCGGTGCCGTTCGGGGTGCCGAGGCCGGTCGGGCCGTCGTAGCCCTTGCCCGCCGTGCAGAGGTACGACGGGTTGCAGGAGCCGTTGGCGCCGCTGGTGACGTCGTTCAGCGAGGAGGCGTGGCTGTACGGGTACGAGGCCGGGGTGTCGCCCGAACCCGGGGCGCCCGCCAGGGCGTAGACGCCGGCGATGAACGGGGAGGACGCGCTGGTGCCGCCGTAGACGTTCCAGCCGCTGGCCTGGTAGCTGTCGTAGACCGCGAGGCCGGTGGCCGGGTCGGCGACCGCCGCCACGTCCGCGACGGTCCGCTTGGCGCAGCCGGTGTCCTTCTGCCAGGCCGGCTTGGCGTCGTACTTGGAGCAGCCGGAGCCGGCGCCGTTGCCGCCCGCGCTGGCGCCCCACACCGACTCGCTCCACCCGCGAGTGGAGCTGTCCTTCTTCAGCGAGGTGCCGCCGACCGCGGTGACGTACTGCGAGGCCGCCGGGTACTCCACGCCGTAGCCGCTGTCACCGGAGCTGACGGTGATCGCGACGCCCGGGTGCTTGAAGTACTGGGTGTCGGAGGTGGCGTCCGTGGAGTCCTCGCCGCCGCCGTAGCTGTTGGAGACGTACTTGGCGCCCATGGTGACCGCGCGGTTCACCGCGGCACCCAGGTCGGGCATGTTGGCGCTGTTGGCCTCGACCAGCAGGATGTGGCACGAGGGGCAGGCCGCGCTGACCATGTCGACGTCGAGCGAGATCTCACCGGCCCAACCCGCGTCGGCCTTGGGGTACTTGGTGCCGCCGTTCTGGTCGACCTTCTTGAAGCAGCCGTTGGCGGTGGTGCAGTCCGGCAGGCCGTACTGCTTGCGGTAGGTCGCCAGGTCCTTCTCGGCGTTGGGGTCGTCGTAGGCGTCGACGATCGCGACCGTCTGGCCCGAACCGCCCGTCTTGGGCAGTTTGTAGGCGCTCTGCAGGTCGCTGGGGCCGAGGCCGGAGGGGGTCGCGTGCGGGGCGAGGGCCAGGCTCTGCTTGACGTCCGTACGGGCCACCGAGTTGCACGCCATGACGCCGGGCTTGGTCGGCTGGGCGCAGAGGCGGTGGGTGGGGACGGCGGCGGTACCGGACGCGGAGGGGGACGCGTGCGGGGCGGCCGGGGCCGGGGCGGCGCCCGCCGGGACGGCGGCGATCAGGCCGCCGACGATGAGGGTGGCTGCCGAGAGCAGCGCGGGGGCGCCCCGGCGCAGCAGTCCTCGGGAGCGGTCCGCTCTGTCGCTGTCCGCCGTGCTCTTTCGCAGGGAAGGCAAGGGATTGACCTCCGTGGGGGAGAGGGGCCGGCGGCCGACGTGGTGCGACAGCCGGGTGGGGGGGGGTGCCGGTGCGGTGCTGTGGCGCGGTCGTGCCGTGGTGCGGGTGGTGCCGGCGGCGGAGGTCCGTGGGGGGAGCCCGCCCCGGAGTTGCGCACCTGGACGTCCTGTCGCGCACATGACATCCCGTGATGGGTCGTCATGGTGCGGATGGGGCGTCCAGCCCCCCGTGGGGCATGAGAGCAACTCCGGTGGTGCGTCGCGCACGTGCACTCGGTAGGTGCCACCCCGGTCAGTGGTGGCTTTCTAGGAACGTAGTGAACACACCGTCAAAGGGACACCGGGTTACGGCAAAGCCTTCCCCTGGTCCGGTGCCAACTCCCCTGTGGACAACGGCCCGTCACCTCGATGGGGCGGCTACCTTGTGCCCCATGGAGTGGGAAGAGGACGCGGTCGGCAACCTGGTCGCGCTGGGGTTGGCCCGGTACGAGGCGCGGGTCTACCTCGCCCTGGTCAAGCGCGAGTCGTTCACCGCCGCCGAGGTGGCCCGCGAGGCGGACGTGCCGCGCCAGCGGGTGTACGACGTGCTGGACGCCCTCGTCCGCCGCCGGTTGGCCAACGCGCACGCGGGCCGGGTGGCGACGTATTCGGCCGTCGCGCCCGAGCTTGCCGTCACCCGGCTGATGGCGCTGCAACGGGAGTCCCTGGAACGGCTGGAGCGCGCCTCCGGCACCCTGGCCGCCGCCCTCCAGCCGCTGTGGGCGGACGGCCGCGGCCACTCCGATCCGCTCGACTACGTGGAGGTGCTGCGCGATCCCGCGGTGATCTCCGAGCGGTTCGCCGACATCCAACGGCAGGCCCGCCGTGAGCTGTTGAGCTTCTGCAAGCCGCCGTTCGTCGCCCCGGCGGAGAACGCCGAGGGCATCAGGGCGGCCCGCCGGCTGCACCGCGCCGGCGGCACCATACGGGCGATCTACACCTCCGGCGCCCTGGAGGACGCCGGCATGCTCGCCAACGTCCGCAGCTTCGCCGCCGCCGGCGAGGAGGCCCGCTTCACCGACGACCTGCCGCTCAAACTCGTCATCGCGGACGCCTCGTTGGTGCTCTGCGACATGCCCGACCCGGTCGCCGGCGCCGGCTCCACCACCGCCCTGGTCATCGAGCACCCCGCCCTCGCGGCCTGCCTGCGGCTGGCGTTCCTGGCGGTGTGGGAGGGCGCGGCAACGGCCCCGGAGCCCCGGGAGGCGCTGCGGTCGTAGGGCGGACATGCCCTAGCCGATCCGTGGCCGGGATGCCGTGGCCGGGATGCGCTGGCCGGGAGTCGTCCGTTGATTTCCGGCCACTACGCTCGGACCATGGCCGCCGAACCTACCCCCGCCGCAACGACCGTCCCCGCCACGCCCGTTGAGCTGCTGGCCGCCCGGGGCGTCTCCTTCGCCGTCCACGAGCACCCCGGCAGCGCCGACCCGGCCGAGGTCTGTGCGGCGCTCGGGGTGGCGCTGGCCGAGACGGTGAAGACGCTGGCGTTCGAGACGGCCGACGGGCACCTGGTGCTGGCGGCGTTCCCCGGCCACGCGCGGCTGAAGTACGGGGCGTTGGCCCGGGCGGCCGGGGTGCGGCGGGCGGAGCTGGCGCCGGCCGGGGTGGCGCGGCTGGCGGCGCTGGGGATGGCGCCCGGCGGGGTGTGCCCGGTGTCGGCGGACGGGGCGGCGGTGGTGGTGTTCGACGCGGCGGTGGCCCACATGGGGACCGTGCACTGCGGGAGCGGCCGGCCGGACCGGACGATCGAGGTGGCGGCGGGGGAGCTGGCCGCCGCGGTTCCGGGCGCGCGCTGGGCGGAGATCGCCGCGGGGTGAGTTCGGGCGGGCCCGCCGGCGTACGACCCCGGGCGCACAAGCCAACGGGCGGCCCCGGCGGCATGGTTGCCACCGTGACCGCCCTGTGGTCATCACGCGCACGGACGCACGTCGAGGCGTCGGGAACGAGGCCGTCAAGGCGTCGTGAAGAGGGTCCGTCAAAGCGCCGTTCCAGCCCCCGGGGCGCCGAGCAGACCCCAACCCACCGGCCAGACCCCCAACCCACCGACCAGATCAGGCCATCGGCAGGCTCTCGCCCTGGACGGCCTGGATGTCCAGTTCGACCTTCAGGGTGGTGCCGATCGCCGCGATGCCGGCGGCCACCACCTGGTTGTAGTTCATCTTGAAGTCCTCGCGGTGCAGTTCGGCGGTGGCGCGGAACGCCGCGCGGACGCCGCCCCACGGGTCCGGGCCGGTGCCGAGGTAGCTCAGGTCGAGGTCGACCGGGCGGACCACGCCGCGCAGCGACAGCTCGCCGTGCACCGTCCAGCGGTCCGGGCCGGCCGGCGTCAGGCCGTTGCTGCGGTAGCTGATCTGCGGGTACACCTCGACGTCGAGGAAGTCGTCGTTGCGCAGGTGGCCGTCGCGCATGCCGTTGCCGGTGTCGATCGAGGCGGCGTTGATGACCGCCTCCACGCGGGACTGCTCGACGTCCTCGGCTATCACGATCCGGCCGCTGAACTCGGTGAACCGGCCGTGCACGCTGGAGATCCCCAGGTGCTGGGCGACCGCGGCCACCGTGGAGTGCATCGGGTCGATGGTCCAGGGGCCGGGCGGCGGCAGCTCCACACCGCCCTGGCGGGCCAGCACGATGGTGCCGACGTCCATCCGGCCGCTGGCCGTGACGATCGCGCTGGAGGCGACCGGTGCGTAGCCGACGGCGGTCACGATGACCGTGTACGGGCCGGCGGGCAGCGGCTCCGCGCTGCGCACCGCACCGTCCTCGTCGGCGCCCGCGCGCAGCACCTGCGCGCCCGTCATGTCGGTGACGGTCAGCACGGCGTGCTGTACCGCCCAGCCGTCCCGCGTGCGGACCTGCGCCCGTACGCCCGCAGCTCCCGCGCCCGTCGAAGTCATGTAGGTGCCTCTCCCGTTCAGTGCCGGTGCGTGCCGCTGAGGTGCGGCCCGTACCGTTCCTGTCCGTGCCTGTGTCCGTGTGAGCTCCCCCGACTGCCGCCGGGGGCCGGGCCGTTGGCCCGGGTGCGCCACCGCGTCCGGCCCCGGTGGATGCCGTTCCCCGGCCGGTCGGTGGTGGGGGCGGACCCCGGCGGCGGTGTGCAGGCCGTCCCCTGCCTGTGCGCAGCGCCGCCGCCGGAGTCCTGGGGTCCGGGCCGGGGCGCGTCTCCGCTCAACGCGCGCCCCGGTCCGGGGTCTTGTGCCCGGGCCGCCGCTCTCGCGCGGCCCGGGCCCGGGATCAGTCCCCGGGGTGGGCGAGCTGGACGTCGTAGCCGTCCACCCCGCGGGCGTCGACGACCAGGCCGGCGGCGATCGGCGGGTAGCCGCTCGCGATGACCGTGTAGTCGCCGGCGTCCAGGTCGGTGAAGGCGTAGGCGCCGTCGTCGCCGGTGGTGGAGGTGGCCACGACGTTGCCCGCCGCGTCGACCAGGGTGACCCGGGCGTCGGCCAGCGGGGCGCGGTTGGCCCCGGCCCGCACGACGCCCTGCACCCGGGCGCCCGACAGCAGCTCGATCTCGGTGCGGGTGGTGCCCTGGCCGCCGACCTCGACCGGCTGCGCGGTGGGCCGGAAGGTGGCCGCGTTGACGGCGATGGTGTAGGTGCCGGGGGCCAGCTCACCGAAGGAGAAGGAGCCCTCGGGGGAGGTCTGCCCGGTGGCCAGCACCTCGCCGCGGACGTCGGTGACCACGACCATCGCGCCGCTCACCGGCTCGCCGGTGACCGCGCTGCGCACCTGGCCGAGCAGCCCGCTGGTGCCGCTGAGCAGGATGTCGAAGCCGTGCGGCGCCTCGCCGACGACGACCGTGGACGCCTGCGGCTGGTGGCCGTCGGCCGCCGCGATCAGCACGTAGGAGCCGGCGCCGGGGGCCTGCAGCGCGTACGAGCCGTTGGCCTGGGCGACCGAGCGGCCCAACTGCCGGCCGCTGAGCGAGATCAGGGTGACCGCGGAGCGGGGCACCGGGTGGCCGTCGGCGTTGCGGACGAAGCCGTGGATCGAGGGGCCGCCCGGGGTGGCGTCACCGCCGCCGGCGGACGCGAACGCCGCCAGGGGCTGGGCCGCCGGGGCGGACTGGGCCCACGACGGGGTGTGCAGCCCGTCGTCGTCGGATATGGACGGGGCGGCGCCGACCAGGGCCGGTTCGCGCTCTTCCACCGGGGCGGCGGGCGCCTCGGCGGACGAGGCGAGCGGGGCCGGCGCCTGGGCCGCCGCGGGGGACTGGGCCGTGTCGCCTTCGCCATCAGCGGCGAGGGCGCGCTCCGTACCGGACTTGCTGCGCAAGGCGACCTCCTTGATGAACAGGGTGAGGATCAGGGCGAGAAGAGCGCACGGGGCGGCGTAGAGGAAGACATCGCCGACGCCGTGTCCGTAGGCGTCCTCCATGATCGACCGGATCGGGGCCGGCAGCGTCGACAGGTCGGGAATGCCCTCGCTGCTGCCGCCACCGTGGCTCGCCGCCGCGGCGGCCTTGGGCCCGAGGGCCGTCAGACCGTCGGTCACGTAGTGCGTGACCCGGTTGGCGAGCGCCGCGCCGAGCGCCGAGACGCCCACCGCACCACCGAGGGTACGGAAGAACGTCACCAACGAGCTGGCGGATCCGATGTCTTGGGGCGCGACCTGGTTCTGGGTCGCCAGCACCAGGTTCTGCATCATCATGCCGACGCCGAGGCCCATCAGCGCCATGTAGATCGCCGAGTGCCAGTACGGGGTGTCCGCGCGCAGCGTGCCCAGCAGGCCAAGGCCGGCGGTGAGCAGCACGCCACCGCTGACGAGGAAGATCTTCCAGCGGCCGGTGCGGGTGATGATCTGGCCGGAGATCATCGACGACAGGAACAGGCCCATCACCATCGGGATGGTCATGACGCCGGACATCGTCGGGGTCTTGCCGTGCGCGAGCTGGAAGTACTGCGAGAAGAAGACCGTGCCGCTGTACATCGAGACGCCGACGAACAGCGAGGCGACGGCGGCCAGCGTGATCGTCTTGTTCCGGAACAACCGCAGCGGGATCAGCGGCTGTTCGACCTTGGTCTCCACGACCACGAAGACGAGGGCGAGCAGGATCGCGCCGCCGACCATCGCGTAGGTCTGCCAGGAGATCCAGTCGTAGTTCTTGCCGGCCAGCGTGACCCACACCAGCAGCAGGGTGACCGCGGCGGCGATGAAGAACGAGCCGGCCCAGTCGACCTTGACGCCCTCGCGCTTGATCACCGGCAGCTTCAGCGTCTTCTGGAGCACGATCAGCGCGATCACCGCGAACGGCACGCCGACGTAGAAGCACCAGCGCCAGCCGAGCCAGCTGGTGTCGGTGATGACGCCGCCGAGCAGCGGCCCGCCGACGGTCGCGACGGCGAAGGTCGCGCCCAGGTAACCGCTGTACCGCCCGCGCTCCCGCGGGGAGATCATCGCGGCCATCACGATCTGCGCCAGTGCGGACAGACCGCCCACGCCGATGCCCTGCACCACGCGGCAGGCGATCAGCATCCCGGTGTTCTGCGACAGCCCCGCGACCACCGACCCGCCGACGTAAATGATCAGCGCCACCTGCACGAGCAGCTTCTTGCTGAACAGGTCGGAGAGCTTGCCCCACAGCGGCGTGGTCGCCGTCATGGCCAACAGCGAGGCGGTGACGACCCAGGTGTAGGCGCTCTGCCCGCCGCCGAGGTCGTGGATGATGTGCGGCAGCGCGTTGGAGACGATCGTCGACGACAGGATGGCGACGAACATGCCGAGCAGCAGCCCGGACAGCGCCTCCATTATCTGACGGTGCGTCATGGGGCCGTCATGGGAAGCGCCGTGGCCGCCCCCATGCTTGGCATGCCCGCCCCGCACACCGGCTGGTGAGGTCGTAGCCATGTGGTTCCTTACTTCCTTTACTTCGCTTCTCATCCGGCTGCGGGAGTGCGGGTGGTGGTGGGGGATTCGTGAGGTGCCCGGGTGCGGCAGTCGCCGAAGCTCGTGCGGAGCCTGGCGAGCAGCTCGACAAGGTGCCCGACGTCGGTGTCGGTCCAGTCATCCAAGTACCGGGCGAGCGTCTGGGTGTAGCGCTCGGAGAGCTCCGCCAGGAGCTCCCTGCCCTTCGGGGTCAGTCGCAGCAGCCGTGACCGCTTGTCCGCCGGATCGGGCTTCCGCTCGATCCAGCCGCGCTCAGCGACGTGCGCGACGTGCCGGCTGGTCACCGACATGTCGATCGCGAGCAGCTCGGCCAGCTGGCTCATCCGCATCTCGCCGTGCCGGTCGAGGAGCGTGAGCACCCCGGCCGACGCCGGCGGGCAGTCCTGGGGCAGGATCCGCCCCATTTCCCGCTTGACGGCCCCGACGGCGCTGAGTTGCCGGGCCAGCTCTTCGTACTGACTGTGAGCGGCCACCGGCTCCTCCACGCCTCTTCACCTGCGCAACCTTCGCGGTGTTTTGTTGCTTGGGGCAACCATAGGCAAAGTTGGTTGCTGAAGGCAAACGATTTGGGGGCCGCCAGGGCATAGGAAACGCAAAGTCTGAGCCAGTCACGAGTCAACAAAACCGTCTTGCGACGTAAAGGTGCTGGTCAATGCGGTACGCGAGCCGCCCGTCGCCGTCCCTGCACCCTTTGCGCCACCCTGCCCCTCGGCGCCCGCCGCCGCCCTCACGCCACGTACGCCCCGCCGCACGCCCCGTAAGCGCCGCAACTCCGCCCCGTGATCGACGACTTACCGCTCCGTGAGCGCGCCCACCGCCCCCACTTCCCCCCGCCCCCGCACGCGCGCGCAGGATACGCGCCCCAGGGGTGCCCCCCGGGCCGGGGTTCGCTAGGGTCCTTCCCCATGGCGACCAACCCGCAGCACCAGGCCGACGGCAACTACGACCCGGCGGGCAGCACGCAGATGTTCCAAGCCTTCGTCAACGAGGGCGGCACACCCCAGGCCGGCGCCCCCCAGGGCACCCGTCGGGCCCCCGCCCCCCAGCCGGCATCGAGCGGCCCCCGCGTCGGCCTGATCGTCGGCGTGGTCGTCGCCCTCGTGGTGGTGGCCGCCGCGGCCTGGCTGGCACTGGGCTGACGGTCCGCGAAGGCCGGGGCGTCGACCACCGCCCGACGCCCGCCCGCGCCCAACGAGCCACCCCCGCCGCCGAGTCCGACGCCGCACCGGCCCCTAAGCCCCTCGACGGCGGGCCCTCCCCCGCTCCGCAACTCACCCCTTCGCGGCCGCCTCCATCGCCGCGATGTCCAGCTTCCGCATCCCCAACACGGCCTGCATCACGCGCGTCGCGCGGCCCCGATCGGAGTCGTTGAGGATCTCGGCCATCCCCTCGGGCGTGATCTGCCAGGACAGCCCGTACTTGTCCTTGAGCCAGCCGCAGGGCCCCTCCTCGCCGCCCTCGGAGAGCCGGCCCCAGTAGTAGTCGATCTCCTCCTGATCGGCGCAGCTCACGGCGAACGAGACCGCCTCGTCGAAGGTGAACTGCGGCCCGCCGTTGATCGCGATGAACTCCCGCCCGTCCAGCACGAATTCCACGGTCAACACGGTCCCGGCCGGCCGCGGCCCCGCCTCCGTGTAATGCGTGACGTTCCTGATCTCCGAGTTCGGAAACACCGAGCAGTAGAACTCGGCGGCCTCCAGCCCCTGAGTGTCGAACCAGAGGCTGGGCGTGATCTGCGGCATGACGCACTCCTGATGACGGGTCCGGACCCCCGGACGACTGCGGTCGATTGACGACTCGAAACGAGCCGCCCTCTGTATCGACCGCCACACCCCACGGGACTCATCGCCATTTCGAGTGGGATTTCGCCGAGGCCGCGCCCGCTCCCCTCGCGGACGCTGCCACCCACCGCGTGAGCCGCCACGCCAACCGGGGCACCTATAGCCCCGGAGGGGAGGCCGTATGACTACCAACGGCAACGGCAACGGCCGCCGGCCAACGCTGCTGCGGCGACGGGGTGTTCAACGTCTGGCGCGCGAGCAGTGGGGAGAAGGGCGGTCCATCTGGGCGGCCGACATCGGTGACCGGGAGCTGGTCGTCGATCAGGTCAGCGTCACCGAGGCGCCGGCGCCCGCGCGGCGATCGCCCAAGAGGACGCCGGCCCCGGTCGAGGCGGACCGGCTGAGGCTCGGCGCGGGCACGCCCGTGATCGTCATCGTCCGCACCGCCTTTGCGGACGGCGGCCGCCCCGTGGAGGTCAACGAGATGATCCTGGACTCGGCCGCGTACGTGCTGGAGTACGACGTGGAGGCGTAGCGGTGGACGGGCGGTCGCTCAAGGGCTCCTCGTGCACCGCTCGTTGTCGTCGGCAATTGGCCGAAAAGCATCGGCAATGAGCGCCAACTCACCGCCCGCTACTTCCACTTGAAGGTCACCTCCTTGGTGTCCAGGTGCATGCCCAGGGGGACCCGCCAGGCGTCCACGCACACCCGCCAGGTGGCGGTCTTCGGCTTGCCGGGGGTGAGGGGGAGCGGGAGCGGGCGGGTGGAGTGGAGGGTTGCCCAGTCGACGCCGAGGGGGCCGATGACGTGGCTGCCGAAGGCGACGGTGCCGGTGGTGACCGGTTGGGGGCCGGTGTTGAGGAAGTCGATGGTGATCCGTTGGCACCAGCGGACGTCGGTGTCGGCGAGCGCGGGCTTGCCGACGACCAGGCCGGCGGGGGCGTCCGGGCCGGCCGGGATGGTCGGGGAGGGCGGTGTGGGGGAAGGGGAGGTGGGCGGCGGGCCGGGTGAACCGGTGGGTGGGGGAGCCGAGTTGGAGTCCTGGCCCGGGGTGGGGCTCGCGGGCGGGGCGGCCGGTGGGTCGGCCGGGCTCGGCGGTGGGGCGGCGCTCGTCGCGCCGGGGGAGGGGGCGTCGCCACCCGGGCCGGTGGGCGGGCGGGGGTGTGCGGTGGCGTCGTTGCCGCCGCTGTCGCCGTCCAGGGGCGTCAGTTGGACGCGCCCCGGTGGGTGCGCGGCGCGCGTCGGTGCGGCGCCGTCCGAGGGGCCGGCCGCGCCTACCGCGGCATAGCCGGAGCCGGCCGCGCTGCCGCAGCCGGTGAGGAGGGCGCCCAGGCAGCACACGGCCGCCGAGGCGGAGGCAACAGTCATGGTCCGTCGCGTCATGGGGTACCTCCCAGCGAGGGCTGGGGGTCAGTGTTCCTGACGCAACGTCAAGTGTGAAGGTGTGGGCGTGAGTTGGCGCGCGAAGTGGGGTCTGGGGTCACGGCGCGCGGCCGGTGGTGCGGAGCCGGACCGGCATCGTTGCGCGGTGCGCTCTCCCCTTGCTGTCCGCCGAGCGACCCGGAGCGGCTGTTGCCGACTGCCCCTCGGCGGACCGTTCCTCAGTCCGAGATGAGTCCCTCGCGCAGCTGCGACAGCGTGCGGGTGAGCAGCCGGGAGACGTGCATCTGGGAGATGCCGACCTCCTCGCCGATCTGGGACTGCGTCATGTTGGCGAAGAACCGCAGCATGATGATCTGCCGTTCCCTGGGCGGGAGTTTGGCCAGCAGCGGCTTGAGGGACTCGCGGTACTCGACGCCCTCCAGCGCGCTGTCCTCGTAGCCGAGGCGGTCCGCGAGGGAGCCCTCGCCGCCGTCGTCCTCGGGCGAGGGGGAGTCGAGCGAGGAGGCGGTGTAGGCGTTGCCGACCGCCAGGCCGTCGACGACGTCCTCCTCCGACACCCCCAGGCACAGGGCGAGTTCGGGCACCGTCGGCGACCGGTCCAGCTTCTGGGAGAGCTCGTCGCTGGCCTTGGTGAGGGCCAGCCGGAGCTCCTGGAGGCGGCGCGGGACGCGGACGGACCAGGACGTGTCGCGGAAGAAGCGCTTGATCTCGCCGACCACGGTCGGCATCGCGAACGTCGGGAATTCCACCCCGCGTTCGCAATCGAAACGGTCGATGGCTTTGATCAGGCCGATGGTGCCGACCTGGACGATGTCTTCCATGGGCTCGTTGCGGCTGCGGAAGCGGGCCGCGGCGTAGCGCACGAGCGGGAGGTTGAGTTCGATGAGCGTGTCGCGCACGTACGCGCGCTCCGTGGAGTCCTTGTCGAGCGTGGCGAGCCGCAGGAACAGGGACCGGGAGAGCGAGCGGGTGTTGATGGCGTCGACGTCGTCATGCACGTGTGGTGCTGGCGCGGGAATCGCGGGAAGCACCTTTGAGCTGCCCAGTTCTACGGACATGCCACCCCCTTGAGGTCGCGGACGGGTCGCTGCGGCGCCCCCGGCCCAGGGTGGACCGAGGAGTCGTACCTCCACCTGAATACCGGAGGCAGCACCACGGCAAACGCGGTTCCTGCAGAATGTCACATGTCGGCAACACGCTGTAGCGTCTTGTCGACATATCCGTGCAGGAACGGGTCGCCCGTGCCGGTTAGGCGTCGATCCTGTTTGCGGATCGCAGTCGGGCGAAGCTCCGCGACAGTAGCCGGGACACGTGCATCTGCGAAACCCCGAGCTCCGCGCTGATCTGTGACTGCGTCAGATTGCTGTAGTAACGGAGCAGGAGGATGCGCTGCTCGCGCTCGGGGAGTTGGACGAGGAGGTGCCGGACGAGGTCCCGGTGTTCCACGCCGGCGAGTTCGGGGTCCTCGTAGCCGAGGCGGTCCAGCAGGCCGGGCAGTCCGTCGCCCTCCTGGGCGGCCTCCAGCGACGTGGCGTGGTACGAGCGGCCGGCCTCCAGGCAGGCCAGCACCTCGTCCTCGCCGATCTTGAGGCGCTCGGCGATCTCCGCGGTGGTGGGGGAGCGGCCGTGCAGCACCGTGAGGTCCTCGGTGGCGCCGTTGACCTGCACCCACAGCTCGTGGAGGCGGCGCGGGACGTGCACGGTGCGGACGTTGTCGCGGAAGTAGCGCTTGATCTCGCCGACGACGGTGGGCATGGCGAAGGTGGGGAACTGCACGCCGCGGTCCGGGTCGAAGCGGTCGATGGCGTTGATCAGGCCGATGGTGCCGACCTGGATCACGTCCTCCATGGGCTCGTTGCGGCTGCGGAAGCGGGCCGCGGCGTAGCGGACCAGGGGGAGGTTGGCCTCGATCAGCGCGGCACGGACGCGGGAGTGCTCGGGGGTGCCGGGTTCCAGGCCCGCCAGCTCGGCGAAGAGCACCTGCGTCAGCGCCCGGGTGTCCGCGCTACGGCTCTCGCGGGCCGGAGCCTTGGGCGCAGTACGGGCCGTCACGGTCACGCCACCCTTCACAGTGCAGGTATCGCTGCATGTATCGCGTATCGCATGTATCCGGCAAAAGCGGTCATAGCATCACAAGACATGTGCACTGTGTGCAAGCACCCCATAACGCCGTGTTGAAGAGAGAGTTGGCGGCGTACGGGGGTCGTGCGGGGCGGGGTGCGAAGGGTGGTCCGAGGGCACGACGAAGCCCCCCGCCGGGGGCGAGGGGCCGGGGTGCGGGCGGCGGTGGAGGGTCGCCGCGGGCGCGGTTTAGAACTCGTAGTCGGCGATCACCCAGGTGGCGAATTCGCGCCACTGGGCGGCGGCCGCCTGGTGGGCCGGGTGCTCCAGGTAGCGCTTGAGGTCGTCGGCGTTGGCGACGGCCGAGTTGACCGCGAAGTCGTGGGCGATCGGGCGGTCGGAGATGTTCCAGCCGCACTCCCAGAACGTCAGCTCCGGGATCGCCTTGCCCAGTTCGGCGAAGGCGCGTGCGCCGGCCAGGACCCGCTCGTCGTCGCGCGCGACGCCCTCGTTGAGCTTGAACAGGACCAGGTGGCGGATCACGACGGCCTCCGTGCGGCTCGGCGGTGCGCAGCCGGTCCGGCGGGCCGACTGGGACCTAACTGACTAGTTGGGTCATGAACTCGCCGACGCTGTGGGCGGCGGTCGAGATGCCCTCGAACCCTATCTGGACGAGCCCCGCGGCCTTTTTGGGGGTGGCGATGATGGTCCAGAGCACGAAGATGATGACCACGTACATCGCGACTTTTTTCGCTGTCGCCATCTCTTCCGTCTCCCCTACGGCAATCCTGGCGCCCCTGTGGCGCCTCCCGGGGCGCCGGCTCGGTGGCCGCCCCCGCTCCCGGTGCGTCGGGCGAGTGTAACCACAGGCGTTCGACCCGGCGAGGCGCAACGGGTCGCCCGGCCCCGGCCTTCACGCCGGTCTTATGGACCAAAGGCCCCCCAAACAGGGCCCTTCGCCCGCCTGTTGGGGCGATCGGGGCACGGCACGATGGGGGCACGAGGTCACGCGGATCTGGCAGGAATTCGCGAGGCCCCGGGACCAGGTCTCACTGCGGGGTCCGGACCGTGCGCCCCCTGACGCGCACGGCACCGGCCACGGGACCCGGTTCTCATCGGGGGAGGCGGTCCGTCCCCCTGGCTCGCCTCCCCCGTCCCACCCCGCTCGCACGCGTCCACCGCGCCCCTCTCCGCGCGCCGTGTGCTTTTGCCGGTCGGTCCCGCCGGCAACCTCCGGGTCGTTCTCGTCGTCCCTCTCCCCGTAAGGCATCCCCGTACGCCGCGGGTTGCGCATGTACGCGACAATCACGCGGCACGGAGCGCGGGGCGACCGTGGCGGTCGACCGCCACGGCGCGGGCCCGCGCGGGACGACGAGAGGAACTCGGGGCTTACGACGATGAGCATCGACTGGAACCGGCGCACCTGCGCCCGGCGCGGTCACACCACCTATCTCCCGCACGAGGAGCACCTCCAGGCGAAACTGCACGCCGCCACCGCGCTGGGCACCGCCTGGCGCTGTCTGCGCTGCGGCGACTTCGTGCTCGGCGAGCCGGCCGCCACCGGACCGGCCGCCGGTGCCCCGCTGGTCCCGCGCGGCAAGGTGTTGCGCGACCTGTTCATCCTGCGCTTCCTGGCCGTTGAGCGGGCGGTGCGCGGGGTGTTCATCGTGCTGGCGGCCCTCGCCGTCTGGCAGTTCAGCAACAAGCAGGACGCGGTCCGCCAGTTCTTCGACAAGAACCTCAACGTGATCCGCCCGGTGGCGGACCACTTCCACTACGACCTCGACCACTCGCCGGTCGTCGACACCATCCGGAAGACCTTCGGCTACCACCACTCCACCCTGGTGCTGGTCGCCGTGGCCCTCCTGGCGTACGCCCTGATCGAGATCGTCGAGGCCGGCGGCCTGTGGGTGGCCAAGCGCTGGGCGGAGTACCTGACCGTGGTGGCGACCGCGGCGTTCCTGCCGCTGGAGATCTACGAACTGACCGAAAAGGTCAGTTGGTTCAAGATCGCTGCACTGGTCATCAATATCCTCGCGGTGCTCTACATCGCGTTCGCCAAGCGGCTCTTCGGGCTGCGGGGTGGCCGCGTGGCCTTCGACGAGGAGCGACAAAGCGCCTCCTTGCTGGAGGTCGAGACGTCCGCCGGGACGCCCACACCGGCCCATAATGGCTGAACGCACCGTACGAGGGGGAAAGCCACCCATGCGACCGAAGCTCATCAACTCCGCGCGCCGCCAGTCCGGTTCGGCGCGCATACCCGCCCGCCGGACCGCGGCCCGCCGCCGCCCGGCGGTCGTCCTGGCGCTGCTGTTCGGCCTGCTGGCCGCCGCGGCCGGCCCGGCTGCCGCCGCCGGCCTCGCCGACGCCGCCGCGGCCCAACCGGTCGTCGTGAGCGCCGGGCAGGCCGCGCCCGCCGCCCATCCGGCCGCCGACGCCGGCATGCGCGTCGCCGCGGCAGCCGAGGCGACGCCCATGAAGTGGCGGCACACCACGCACGCCTCGCACGGCAGCAGCTACCACCACGTCACGCACCAGGCGTCGTACAGCTCGCACGGCAAGCCGAAGAAGAAGATGGGCTTCTTCAAGAAGCTGGGCATCTTCCTGATCGTGATCATCGTGGTGATCATCGTCATCGTGATCCTGGTGATCTGGATGATCGTGCACTTCATCCGGAAGGCGTTCCGCCGCCGGGGCTGACGCCCCGTGCCACCGCGCACCACGGGGGCGGCCGGAGCCCACAACGGGCCCCGGCCGCCCTCGTTTTCGCCCCCGTTTTCGTCCCTGGACCGCGCTCCGGCGCGCCGCGGAGGTCGCACCAGCGTGACGTCATGGCCCTGCTGGCGCACACCGAGGGCGAGTTGGGCCCGCCCCAACGCGGGGGCGGGCCGACCGCCTTAGGCCAAGGGGTGGGAGGCGGTCTCGGCCTCCGGCTCGGAGGAGCCGTCGAGGACGGGCTCGTCCTTGGGCTCCTCGGAGGTGAGGTGGAGGCCGATCACGCCCCCGATGATGGCGAGGAAGCAGACCACCTTGCCGAGCGTGATCTGCTCGCCGTACAGCACCGCCGCGAGGAGGACGGAGCCGACGGCACCGATGCCGGTCCAGACCGTGTAGCCGATGCCGACGTCGATGGTTTTCAGGGCGAGGCTGAGGAGGTAGACCCCGCCGCCGCCGGCGACGACGGTGAGGAGCGACGGGACGAGCTTGGTGAAGCCGTCGTTGGCGCCGGAGCTCAGGGCGAAGACCACCTCGATCGCCGCGGCGATCAGGAGCAGCGTCCAGGCGGTCGCTGCGCTCTGCTTCTTGGGGGTCGGCTGCTGGGGAGCGCTCATCGTCACACCCCCGACAGGGTCTTGAGGCCGACGACGCCACCGATGATGGCGAGGAAGCAGACCACCTTGGCCGGGGTGATCTTCTCCTTGAAGATCAGCGCCCCGAAGACCACCGTGCCGACTGCTCCGATGCCGGTCCAGATCGGATAGCCGACCCCCACGTCCAGGGTCTTGAGTGCCAGGCTGATGAAGTAGATGCCGCCGACGACGCCGACCACGGTGATCAGCGACTCCTTGAGCTTGGTGAAGCCCTGGGAGGCGCTCGCGCCGAGCGCGAAGATGATCTCGAAGACGACGGCGAGTGCTAAGGAGAACCAGGCCATGGTGGTGAAGGTGTTCCTCTCAGACGGTTGACGCTCGGGCTGGGGCCTCGTCGGCCAACGACCCACTGCCCGCGACCACATCGTGGTCGGCGAACATACCGGGATGCTTGGCGCGCATCCGCTGAAGCAGCAGGTCGAAGGGGACGTCTGCGTAAGCGCCGTAGTCCGTCAGGAATTCCATCCGGGCGCGTCCTGCCCGTAGTACGGGTGGTAGAGGCTGCCCGACGTGCCGTCGAACTCTTCGCCGATACCGCTCTTTGTCGAATGGTCGCCCGCCGCCGACGCGGACCCTGCGGGTCGTTTGCCGGCTGTGCGGGCGCTGCCGCTTGGGTGCGTTGCGACTTTACGGGTGCCACCATTTCCGGGCCACTACTCGTTCAAGTGAGGGGACCCACTCCTCACTTGGATAGACGGGTGGTGGCGCAGCATGCGGCCCGATGACGCCCGGCACCGGCAACGAGCGCACGGCACGCACGGCACGCACGGCAGGAACTCCCGCCCGCTCACCGCCAGTTGACCGCCCCGACGCGTCACGAACGCACCGCCCGACCCGCCATAGGAAACCCCTATACCCCCTGCTGCTATTTGGTCTTTGCCCCGCGTTCTTTGCCGGACCTACCGTGAAACGGCGCGCTGAGACGCGCACAGTCAATTCCCCCCAAGGCCCGCGCTCTCCGCGCGTCGCCCCTTATTCGGCATGCAGCCGTCGAGCAGACGCTTACCCCATCGAGAGGACCAGTGACCTCACCATGACCACCATCGAGAACGGATCGGGAAAGCGGGAACTCGCCGGAAAGCGGGCCCTGGTCACGGGCGGCACCCGCGGAATCGGCGCGGCCGTCGTGCGCCAACTCCTGGACGCGGGCGCCCGGGTGCTCACCACCGCCCGGTCGGCGATGGGCACGGCGCCCGAGGGGGCCGCCTTCGTGGCGGCCGACGTGCGGACGCGGGCCGGCGCGCAGGAGCTCGCCGCGGCCGCGCAGGACCTGCTCGGCGGGGTGGACGTCCTGGTCCACAACGCGGGTGGGGCGCAACCGCACCAGAGCGCCGCGGCCATCCCCGACGAGGAGTGGCAGGACGCGCTGGACCTGAACTTCCTGGCGGCGGTGCGACTGGACGCGCTGCTGACACCGGGGATGCGGGAACGGCGTTCGGGGACGATCGTGCACGTCTCCTCGGCCGCGGTCCGCACCCCGGTGGGCCAGTTCCTGCACTACACCACGGCAAAGGCCGCGCTGGAGAACTACAGCCGGGGCCTGGCCCTGGAGTTGGCCCCGCGCGGAATCCGGGTCAACACCGTGACGCCCGGCCGGGTCGCCACCCCAGGCGGCGAAGCGACGCGGGAACAGTGGGCGCGCCTGAACGCGGCGCCGGGCCAGACCAACGCCAACGACACCCCGCCACTGGGGCGCGAGGGCCAACCCGACGACATCGCCCACGCGGTGCTGTTCCTCGCGTCCGAGCGCGCGAGCTGGCTGACCGGAAGCAACCTCGTCGTGGACGGCGGCGAATTCCCCCGGGGCTGACGACAGAATCCCCAACACCGCCACCAGTCAAAGGAATTCACCAACCCCCACCCACTACACCGGTGCGGAGAAGGCAGGTTGGGCCCAGATCTCCTGACGCAGAAAGGCGAGCAGGGCCGTCTCCGCCGGGCCCGCGCGGTGCCGGAGCACGGCGATGACGGGGTGGGAGACGGCCGGGAACACCGGTCGCACGAGGTGCGCGTAACCGTGCGGCACCGCGGAGGCCGGAACGAGCGTCGCCCCCAGCCCGTGGGCGGCCCAGCGCACCGCCGTCGCCGTCTGGGACACCCGGGCGGCCGTGGTCGGGGCGAGCCCGTGGTCCCGCGCCACCTCCGACAGCACGCCGTCGAGCGCGCTGTCGCGGTCGAACCGCACCCACGGCTCCCCGGCCAGCTCCCGCAGCTCGACCCGGTCCGCGGCGAGCTGCGGGTGCCCGGCGCCCAGCACCACGACGAACTCCTCGTCGCCGAGGTGGTGGGCGTCGGCGGGGCTCCGCTGGCACGCCGCCATCAGCGCGAGGTCCAGCACGCCCCGGCGGCACAGCCGCTCCAACTCGGCGGAGCTCGGCTCCTCGAAGACGGTGACCTCCAGCCGCGGGAAGCGACGGCGCAGCGCGCCCAGCGCACCGGGCAACTGCCGCGTGCCGAAGCCCATCTGCACCGCGACCACCAACTCGCCCACCAGCTCCTCGGCGCCGGCCCGCGCCGTCGCCCGCGCCCGCCGCGCCGCGCTCACCGCGACCTTTGCGTCCCGCAGGAACGCGCGGCCGACCGCGGTGGGTACCAGCCCGGTCGGCGTGCGCGCGAACAGCTCCACGCCGAGCTCCCGCTCCAGGCCGCGGATCTGCTGCGACACCGACGGCTGCGCGACGTGCAGCCGCTCCGCGGCCGCCGTCACCGACCCCTCCTCGGCAACGGCCAGCGCGTACTCGAACTGACGAAGACTCATCGACTGCCGCCCCTTCGCGCGACGACCGCGGCCCCACGGCCCTCGCCGTCATGGCCGGCAACCCGATCCCGCCGGCAAAGATTCCCCCACCGTCGCGGCACCAACACCCCTGCCACGCAAGGGAGATGAGAAGAAGCCGGACCGGCCGCCGCACCACCACGCACAACACCCCCCTGACCTGTGTTTCCACGGATCAGAGGGGTGTCTCCGGCGGTAGCGGAGGGATTTGAACCCTCGGTGACTTGCGCCACACTCGCTTTCGAGGCGAGCTCCTTCGGCCGCTCGGACACGCTACCGAGACAGAGCTTAGCCCAAAGGGGCCCGTCTGCCGAAATCGACTCGTGGGTCGGTGGTCCGACGCGGTCCCGGCGGGGCCCGACGGCGGTCAGCGGTCGCGGAAGAAGGCGGTGAGGAGGGCGGCGCAGTCGGCCTCCAGGACGCCGGTGATGACCTCGGGGCGGTGGTTGAGGCGCCGGTCGCGGACCACGTCCCACAGGGAGCCGACGGCGCCGGCCTTGGCGTCGCGGGCGCCGTAGACGACCCGGTCGACGCGGGAGAGGACGAGGGCGCCGGCGCACATCGTGCACGGTTCGAGGGTGACCAGGAGCGTGCAGCCGGTCAGCCGCCACTCCCCGACGGCCTCGGCCGCGGCGCGCAGCGCGAGGACCTCGGCGTGTGCGGTGGGGTCGCCGGTGGCCTCGCGCTCGTTGTGTCCGGTGCCCAGGACCGTGCCGTCGGCGGACAGCACGACGGCGCCCACCGGGACGTCGCCGGTCCCGGGGGCGCGGGCGGCCTCCGCCAGCGCCCGGCGCATCGGCCCGATCCAGGGATCGCGCAGCGGGTCGGGCGGGGCGGCGGGCGGGGTGACGGAGGGCGGCACGGTCATGCCCCCAGTGTCGGGGACGGTGGGGTGGGGTGGGGCCGGGCCCGGGGGAGCGTGGGCCCGGCGGGGCGGTAGTTCCCGGCGGTGGCCGGGGGATCAGCGGACGGCCTCCAGGAGTTCGGAGCAGCCCAGGGCGTCGGCGATCTCGCTGAGGGCGTCGCCTTCGAGGGTGCGCAGCTCCCGTTCGCCGACGCCGATGTCCTCCAGGAGCTTGGCGTCGCCGAGCGGTCCCGCGGCGACCGCGGGGGTCTCCTCGGCCGTCGCCTCGGAGTCCTCCGCCGGGTCCGGTTCGCCGTCCTCGGTGCCGTCCAGGTCGAGCAGGTCGAGGTCGTCCGCGTCGTCGGCGTCGCGGCCGAGGAGTTCGTCGGTCAGCATCGAGCCGTACGAGCTCCTGGCGGCCGCCGCGGCGTTGGACACATAGACCCTCGGGTCGTCCTCACCGTCGATCCGGATGACGCCGAACCAGGCGTCCTCCTGCTCGATCAGGACCACCACCGTGTCGTCTTCGACCGCTGCGTCTCGGGCCAGGTCGGCCAGATCGGTCAGCGTTTCCACATCGTCGAGCTCTGTATCGCTCGCTTCCCACCCGTCTTCGGTGCGCGCGAGCAGTGCGGCGAAGTACACCGTGACTCTCCCACTGGTCAGGGGCGTGCCGGGTCGGGCGGGGCGGCGCTGCACGCCGCTGCTCCCCGCCCCTTCGGAATCGTGGCAGAAACAACGCGTCTGCGCGCCGTCTTCGACACTGCGTCGTGCGGACGTTGTGAGAGATGTCGCTCACGTGCCGGAGCGTGGGCGGTGCACGGCGGGCGCCGGGCCCCCGTGGCTCGGTTACTGTCGATGTCATGCGGATCCACGTCGTCGACCACCCGCTGGTGGCGCACAAACTCACCACTCTGCGCGACAAGCGCACCGACTCCCCGACTTTCCGGCGGCTCGCCGACGAGCTGGTCACCCTGCTCGCCTACGAGGCCACCCGTGATGTGCGCACCGAGCAGGTCGACATCGAGACGCCGGTCACGACGACCACCGGCGTGCGGCTCTCCCACCCGCGCCCCCTGGTCGTGCCGATCCTGCGGGCCGGGCTGGGCATGCTGGACGGCATGGTCCGGCTGCTGCCCACCGCCGAGGTCGGCTTCATGGGCATGGTCCGCAACGAGGAGACCTACGAGGCCCACACCTACGCGACGCGGATGCCTGACGACCTGTCGGGGCGCCAGGTGTACGTCGTCGACCCGATGCTGGCCACCGGCGGCACCCTGGTCGCGGCGATCAAGGAACTGATCAAGCGCGGGGCGGACGACGTCACCGCGCTCTGCCTGCTGGCCGCGCCCGAGGGCGTCAAGGTCATGGAGCGCGAGCTGGCCGGGACGCCGGTGACGGTGGTCACCGCCGCCGTCGACGACCACCTCAACGCGGACCGGTACATCGTGCCGGGCCTGGGCGACGCCGGTGACCGGATGTACGGCACGGCCGGCTGACCCGAACCGACGCGGACGCGCCGCGGCCCCGCGCCCTTCCTGGGCGCGGGGCCGCGGCGCGTCGTGCGGGGGCCGCCGGGGGGGGTCAGCACCTGGCGGCGACCGGTTGCCGGGCCGGGCCGGCCAGTTGGGCCTGGGCCCTGGCGGCCTGCTGCGGGGTGGCCAGGTCCTTGAAGGCGTCGCCGATGACCAGGTCGAGGTCGGCGCCCGTGCGGTCGTCGGTCTTGAGCTGCGCGCCGGCGAGTTGGGTGGCCAGCACCTTCAGCGGTCCGGTGGCGGCGGCCTTGGGGCCGAGCAGTATCCCGGCGCCGGGCACCTTCTTGTCGTAGTCGGCCGGGGCGTTGCCCACCTTGCCGATCCGGAAGCCGCGCCTGTGGAGCTCGTCGGCGGTGCGCTTGGCGAGGCCGGCGCGGGGGGTGGCGTTGTAGACGTTGACGGTCAGGGACGCCGGGGCGGGCGGCTTCGCGGCGGTCGGTGCGGTGGTGCGGTGAGCCGTCGCGCCGCCGTGTGCGCACGGTCTCTTGTCCTGCGCGGCCTGGGCGGTGCTGCCCGGTCCGCCGAAGACGTCGATGAGCTGCAGGGTTCCCCAGCCGATCAGCCCGAGGGCGCAGGCGCCGGCCATGATGCCGAGAACGATGCGGCGACGGTGGCGGGGGCGGCGCATCCGTGGATACCTGTCGCCCGTGATGCGGTACTTACCGCCCATGCCGGGAGGCGTCAGCATGCTCATGGCCGCAGCGTAGTGCCGGGCGCGTGCCGTGCCTACTAGATGATCTGTGCGTTGTCTGCGCGGAACCCGAGTGGGCCAATTCCGGCCGGAGCGGCGGTGGTAGCGCCGGTCAGCCGAGTTCGAGGACGCGGGCGTGCAGCACCTGGCGCTGCTGTAGAGCGGCGCGGACCGCCCGGTGCAGACCGTCCTCCAGGTAGAGGTCGCCCTCCCACTTCACGACGTGGGCGAAGAGGTCGCCGTAGAAGGTGGAGTCCTCGGCGAGCAGCGTTTCGAGGTCTAGCTGCTGCTTGGTGGTCACCAACTGGTCGAGGCGTACCGGGCGCGGGGCGACGTCCGCCCACTGGCGGGTGCTCTCCCGGCCGTGGTCGGGGTACGGCCGCCCATTTCCGATGCGCTTGAAGATCACACGGAAAGCCTACCGGGCTGGAGGCACCGGGCGCAGCCAGGAAGCACGGGAGCAAAACCAATCAATCGCGGCAAATTCGGATCATTGGCAGGTGATGAGCTGGCCGATACGGCGCGAACGGGCTATCGGGTCGCAGGGGCCCGCGGTGGGGCCGGATCACCACTTGTCGGCATCTGCCCGGCCCGGCTGCCAGTAGGTGACCGCTGCGGTGGCCGGATCCACGTGGAGGGGGGCGGGCCCGTCCACGCCGACCTGGGCGGGGGTGGTGCGGGAGGCCAGCGCGACCCCGAACTGGGACACCTTTTCGGCCGTGCTCCCCGGGGCGCTCCGGCCGCCGCCCGGGCCGCCGGGCGGGCCCGCGGTGATCACCGCGGCGTAGGCGGTGCCGTCGGGCGGCAGTGCGACCGGGGCGGGCGGCCTGGTGTACGGGAGCGGGGGGAGCGGGCCCGGGCGGCGGTCGCCGAAGTGCAGCAGGGGGTAGGGCTGGGCGGCGAAGGTGCAGGTGCGGGCGGAGATGTTGGTGACCGTCAGCAGCATGTGGCGGGCCCGGTGCGGCGCGGCGCCGGCGTGGAAGCGCAGCATGTCGGGCGTGCAGGCGTCCCGGGCGGCCGCGGGGGCGGGGGCGGCGGTGCGGGTGGTGGCCTCGGCGCGGAATCCGGTGCCGTCATGACAGCCGGCGAGCGGGAGGGCGGTGGCCAGGGCCAGCGCGACGACGAGGGCGCGGCCGCGGCGGGCGGCGGGGGACGGGCGCGGCGGGACGGGCCGGGTGAGCATGGGCACGATTCTGGGGGAAGGGGGGATGGGGCGGGCAAGGGGTGGCTCAGCGAACGTTCGGTGTCGTCTTCGGGGTGGGTGTCGCCTTCGGGGTGGGCGGGGGCGAGGTGGACGCGGGCGGGCCGGGGGTCGGGGTGGCACGGCGGGGCGCCCGGCTGCCGGAGTTCGCGGGGCGCGAGGGGTGGTCGGTGGGCGGGACCTGGGCGGTGCGGACGGGGTCCGGGGACGGGTCGGGGGCGGTCGGGGACGGGCTCGGGGCGGTGGTGGCCGGTGGGGGCGTGGGTGGGGACGCCGGCATCGGGCGGGTCGGGGCAGCGGGGGTGGTGGCCAGATGCGCGGCGACGGCGAGCACGGCGGCGGTCGCCGCGGCGGCCAGCGGCAGGGCGAGGCGGCGCGGGCGGAGCCAGACGGGGAGCGCGGGGAGGCGGCTGCGTCGTAGATGGGGGCCCGGGGGCGCCGCCGGGCGGAGGTCGTGGACGCCGACGGCGTCGGCGCGGGCGGCGAGGGCGCGGCGCAGCCGGTCCTCGACGGGCCGTTCCGCGGCCGCGTCCCCAGGGGCGGTGTCGCGGGTGGTCAAGACCGTTCCTCCAGGATCTTCTCCAGGGCGGCCAGGGCGCGGCTGGCCAGCGATTTCACCGTGCCGCGGCTGACGCCCAGGGTCGCGGCGATCTCCGCCTCGGTGAGATCGCCCCAGTAGCGCAGGACCAGCACCTCGCGGCGGCGCCGGGTGAGCCCGCCGAGCGCGGCGAGCACCTCGCGGTGCTCCTCGTCGAGGACCACCCGCTCCTCGGCGGAGGGCTCGGCGGTCTCGTGCGGCGGGGTGTAGTCGCGGGCGGTGCGGCGGCGGCGCAGCACCGAGCGGGCCGCGTTGACGACCGCGGTGCGCAGGTAGGCCAGGGCGTTGTCGACCTCGCCGAGCCGCTCGCCGTGCCGCTTGTAGAGGGCGGCGAACGCGTCCTGGACGACGTCCTCGGCGGTGGCGCGGTCGTCGACGAGGAGGACGGCCAGCCGGACCATGTTCAGCCGGTGGGCGTGGTAGAGCTCCGTGATGGTGGGGCGGGGCGGTTCCGCGGGCGGCGCCTCGGACCACATCTGGTGCGCGGCGCGCGGCAGTTGGTGGACGGTCGCTGCGCGGCGGGGCGGGGAGTCGCGACGGGTGGCGCGCAGCAGGCGGCGCCAGGCGGCGGGCCGGGGCCCCGGCAGGGCGAACCGTGCCGGGGCCGGGGGCGGTGCGAAGTGGGCCATCGTTCCCTCGGGCGTGCCCGGGCGGTCAGGCGCGGTTGCGGCGGACCGCGTAGAGGGCGCCGCCGCCGGCGGCGATCAGGGCGGCCGCGCCGCCGCCGAGGGCCAGGGCGGGGGTGGACGCACCGGTCTTGGCGAGCTGCTTGCGGCCCTCGCCCTTGGCGGGCGCGGGCGCGGCGCCGGGGTGGCTGGGGACGGCGGTGGGCCGCTGGCCCGGCCCGACGGGGGAGGGGGTGGCGCCCTGCTTCGGCGGCTGGGTGGGCTCGGGGGTGGCGCTCTGCTTCGGGGGCAGCGTCGGGGCGGGGCTCGGGGTGGCGCTTTGCCGCGGCGGCTGGGTCGGGGCGGGCGAGGGGCTGCTGCTGTGCGCTGGCGCCGGCGCGGAGGTGGGCCCGGCGGCGTGGGCGGTGCCGGTCATCGAGACGGCGGCCAGCGCCACGGCGGCGAGCAGGCCGGCGCCGGCCGAGCGGCGCAGGCGGGCGGGGCGAGCGGTACGGGTGGGGTTCACGGTCGGCTGCTCCAGTTCGTCTACGGGTGGCGCCCGGAGGGCGCCCTCACCCGAGACGACGTGCGACCGGGGCGGGGGTTGCCGTGCCCGCGAAAAAACTTTCGGGCCGCGGCCGGAGCCGGATCCTACGCGTCCCCGCCCCCGGGCAACGGCGGCCGAAGCCGGCCCGGGGCGGGACGCCAAGGCCCACGCCCCGGGCGACTACCGGGCCGCGGCGTCGAGTTGAGCCGCCCGGCCCGCCTCCGCCGGCGGGTGCTCGTGCGCGCAGGCGTCGTCCGTGCCGTGCACCGCCCAGGCCGGGAACGGGTCGTCGGCCACGGCGGGCGCAGGCTCGTCGGGGGCGAGGAGGCAGGCGGTCAGGGCGGCGTGCAGCGGCTCCGGGCGCAGGTCGGTGCCGATGAAGACGAGCTCCTGGCCGGCCGGACCGGGCGGCTCGGCCCGGTCGCCCGCTACGCCCCCGGCTCCCTCCCCGTCCACGCCGGACGGCTCGAAGCGGGCGACCGTGCCGGCCTGCGACCACAGGCCGGTGACGCCGGGCCGGGTGGCGAGGCGGAAGAAGCCCTTGGAGCGCAGCACCGCGCCGTAGTCGCCGCTGTCCATCCGCTCGGTGACGAACTGCCACAGGCGGCCCGGGTGGAAGGGGGCCTCGGCCCGGAAGACCGTGCTGGAGATGCCGTACTCCTCGGTCTCGGGGACGTGGTCGCCGTTGAGCTCCCGGACCCAGCCGGGCGCCTGTTGGGCGCGCTCCAGGTCGAAGCGGCCGGTGCCCAGGACCTCGGCGAGCGGCACCCGGCCGCGCTGCGCGGGGACGATCCGGGCGGCCGGGTTGAGCCGGGCGAGGGCGGCTGTCAGGCGCTGGGCGGTGGCCGCGTCGACCAGGTCGGTCTTGTTCAGGACGAGGACGTCGGCGAACTCGATCTGGTCCATCAACAGGTCGCTGACGGTGCGCTCGTCGTCCTCGTACTGGTCCAGGCCGCGCTCCACCAGGGCGTCGCCGCCGGCCAGTTCGGGCAGGAAGTTGGCCGCGTCGACGACCGTGACCATGGTGTCCAGGCGCGCCAGGTCGCCGAGGGTGGCGCCGTCGTCGCGGGGGAAGGCGAAGGTCGCGGCGACCGGCATCGGTTCGGAGATGCCGCTGGACTCGATCAGCAGGTAGTCGAAGCGGCCGGCGCGGGCCAGGCGGTCGACCTCCGCCAGCAGGTCGTCGCGGAGGGTGCAGCAGATGCACCCGTTGGTCATCTCGACCAGCCGCTCCTCGGTGCGGGAGAGCGCCGCGTCGCCGCCGCGGACGAGGGCGGCGTCGATGTTGACCTCGCTCATGTCGTTGACGATGACCGCGACCCGCAGGCCCTCCCGGTTGCCCAGGACGTGGTTGAGCAGGGTGGTCTTGCCCGCGCCGAGGAAGCCGGAGAGCACGGTGACGGGCAGCCGGGGGTGCGTCATGGTCCGGTCAGCCCTTCGGGTCGAGCAGGCCGCGCTGGTACGCCTTCGCCAGGCGCTGCGGCACCTGGTAGACCACGCCGTCGATGGTGACCGGCACCAACTGGGGCGCGGTGGCCTTCCATTGGGCGCGGCGGTGGCGGGTGTTGCTGCGGGAGAGCTTGCGCTTGGGTACGGCCATGGTGGCGGGCCTCCGGGGCTCGGGACGGGTGCACGATCGAGTGGGAGGCTATATGGAAATGGGTACCGTTTCCAAGTAGAGTGGGTGCAGTGCCTGGGGTCACGGCACGCACAACGCCCGGGACAGCCAGTGGGGGCGGTCCCGGGCGCTTGCCGTGTTCGGGTCCGGCGGTGGGGGCGCCGGCCCGGACGGTGTGTGGGTCAGATGGTGGCGGTGTCGATCACGAAGCGGTAGCGCACGTCGCTGGCGAGCACCCGCTCGTACGCCTCGTTGATCCGGTCCGCCGCGATCACCTCGATGTCCGCGGTCAGGCCGTGCTCGGCGCAGAAGTCGAGCATCTCCTGGGTCTCCGCGATGCCGCCGATCAGCGAGCCGGCGAACGACCGGCGGCCGCCGATCAGCGCGAACGGGACGATGGGCAGCGGCTGTTCGGGGACGCCGAGCTGGACCAGGGTGCCGTCGGTGCGCAGCAGGCCGAGGTAGGCGTTGAGGTCCAGGTTGGCCGAGACGGTGTTGACGATCAGGTCGAAGGTGCCGGCCAGCGCCTCGAACGTGGCCGGGTCGCTGGTCGCGTGGTAGTGGTCGGCGCCGAACCGCAGGCCATCGTCCTTCTTGCGGAGCGACTGGCTCAGGACGGTGACCTCGGCGCCCATCGCGTGCGCGATCTTGACACCCATGTGTCCCAGCCCGCCGAGGCCGACGACGGCGACCTTCTTGCCGGGGCCGGCGCCCCAGTGGGCGAGCGGGGAGTAGAGGGTGATGCCGGCGCAGAGCAGCGGGGCGGCGGCGTCCAGCGGGAGCGCGTCGGGGATGCGCAGGACGTAGTTCTCGTCGACGACGACGTGGGTGGCGTAACCACCGTAGGTGGGCTCGCCGTTGCGGTCGGTGTCGTTGTAGGTGTTGACGGTGCCGAGCTCGCCGGTGCAGTACTGCTCCAGGCCGGCGCGGCAGTTGTCGCAGGTGCGGCAGGAGTCGACGAAGCAGCCGACGCCGACCCGGTCGCCCACGGCGTAGCGGGTGACCTCGGAGCCGATCGCCGAGACCACGCCGGCTATCTCGTGGCCGGGAACGATCGGGAAGTTGCCGTCGTCGCCCCACTCGGCGCGGACGGTGTGGATGTCGGAGTGGCAGATGCCGGCGAACTTGATGTCGATCAGGACGTCGTGCGCACCCAGCTCGCGGCGCGGGATGGTGATCCGCTCCAGCGGAGCCTTCGGTGCGGGGGCGGCGTACGCGGCGACAGAGGTGTGGGTCATGCCACCGAGCATGCGGCGTCACGAGGGCGGTAACCAGTGCACCCTTGAACATATGAACCCCGTGCCTACTACTGACGGAACCACCCAGCCGGGCCCCGCGGTCGACCGGCGCACCGAGCTGAGCGCGTTCCTGCGCTCGCGGCGGGCCCGGCTGCGGCCCGCGGACGTCGGGCTGCCGGAGCACGGGCGGCGCCGGGTGCCCGGGCTGCGCCGCGAGGAGCTGGCGCAGCTCGCCGGGGTCAGCGTGGCGTACTACATCCGGCTGGAACAGGGCCGGGGCGCGGGCGTCTCGGACGCGGTGCTGGACGCGATCGGCACCGCCCTGCGGCTCACCCCGACCGAGCGCGACCATCTGCGGCACCTCGCCCGCCCGGCCGCCCGGCGGCTGCGTCCGGCCGCCCGTCCGCAGCGGGTCGGGCCGGCCTGCCGGCAGGTGCTGGACGCGCTGGAGCTGGTCCCCGCGTTCGTGGTGGGCCGGGGCCTGGACATCATCGGCTGGAACCGGCTCGGCTGCGCCCTGTTCGGGGACTTCCCCGCGATGCCCCGCGAGCGGCGCAACCTCGCCCGGCAGGTGTTCCTGGACCCGGCGACCCGTGCGCTGTACGTGAACTGGGAGGGCAAGGCGGAGGTGGTGGTCGGGCTGCTCCGGCGGGAGCTGGGGCGGGCGCCGGACGACCCCGCACTGGCCGGGCTGGTCGCCGAACTGTCCGGGGTGAGCGGGGAGTTCCGCCGGCTGTGGGCCCGGCACGACGTGCAGGGCAAGGGCTCCGGCGTGAAGCAGCTCAACCACCCGGTGGTGGGCCCGCTGACCGTGACCTACGAGACGCTGAGCGTGGCGGCCGACCCGGAGCAGCTCCTGGTCACCCACCACGCGACTCCCGGCTCGCGATCCGAGGACGCGCTGCGCGCGCTGGCCGCGGGCCTGGCCTAGGGACTGTCCGAGGGCGGACGGGCGCGCCCCGGTCCCGCCGGGAAGTGCGGGGCCGGGGCGCGCGCCCGTCGGTTTGCGGCCGGTCAGTCGGTCACCGTGATCGCGGCGGCCGGGCAGATGGCAGCCGCCTCGCGGACCGCGTCGTGCAGCGCGGCCGGCGGCGCCGGGTCGAGGACGACCACGATGCCGTCCTCCTCACGCTGGTCGAAGACGTCCGGGGCGGCGAGGACGCAGGAGCCGGCGCCGCAGCACTTCTCCTGGTCGGCATGGATGCGCATGGTCGGTGCTCCCAAGTGGTGGGTGGCGGACGGTGGTTGGGGCGCGGGCGCCGGGGCTACCAGGCGACCGGCAGCGAGTGGACCCCGTAGATCTGCATGTCGCCGCGGAACGGGACCTCCTCGTACGGGATGGCCAGGCGCAACTCCGGCAGCCGACGGAGCAGCGTCGTCAGGGCGATCTGGAGCTCCACCCGGGCCAGCGGCTGGCCCAGGCACTGGTGGACGCCGAAGCCGAACGCGACGTGCCGGCGGGCGTCCCGGGTCACGTCGAGGGCGTCGGCCTCGGGGAAGACCGCCGCGTCCCGGTTGGCGGAGTTGATCATGCACAGCACGCCCTCGCCGGCGCGGATGGTGCGCTCGCCCACCACGACGTCCTCGGTGGCGATCCGGGGGACGCCGTTGTGCACGATCGTCAGATAGCGCAGCAGCTCCTCGACGGCCCCCTTGATGAGCCCGGGTTCGGCGCGCAGCCGGGCGAGTTGGTCGGGGTTGCGGAGCAGGGCCAGGGTGCCCAGCGAGGTCATGTTGGCGGTGGTCTCGTGCCCGGCGACCAGCAACAGCCGCCCCATGGAGGCGATCTCGCCGTCGGAGAGCTCGCCGCGGGCGACCAGCCGGCTGACGATGCCGTCGTCCGGCCGCTCCCGCTTGGCCTGCGCCAGCCGGGTCAGGTACTCCACCAACTCGTCGAGCGCGGCCTTGACTTCGGCGGGCGTGGAGCGCAGCGCGAGCAGGATTCCGCTGCGCTCCTGGAAGAACTCGTGGTCCTCGTAGGGGACGCCGAGCAGCAGGCAGATCACCAGGGAGGGCAGCGGCAGCGCGAACTCCCGCACCAGATCAGCTGAGTTGCGCCCGGCGGTCATCCGGTCCAGCAGGTCATCGGCGAGGCGCTGCACCTCGGGGCGCATCGCCTCGACCTTCTTGACCATGAAGTCGGCGGTGAGCATCCGGCGCAGCTTGGCGTGGCCCGGATCGTCCATGCGGATGAACGTCGGCTTCTGGCCGATGACTTCGCGTGCGCCGGCGGCGAGGAAGGGGAAGCCGGGGCGCAGGCCGTCGGCGCTGAAGCGCGGGTCGCCGAGCACCGTGCGGACGTCCTGATAGCCCGTCACCAGCCAGCAGGGGGAGCCGTCCCAGAGGGTCGCCCGGGTGATCGGCTCGGTGCGGGCCGCGTCGGTGACGGCAGGGGCGGGGTCGAACGGGCAGCCCGGGGCGCGGCTGGCGGGGACGGTGAGGGTCTCGGGGGGAGCGGTGCGTTCTGCGGTCGTCATGCGGCCGGTCCTTCCGCGTGGGTTTAATTACCTAACTTAGGTAACTAAGTTGTGACCACGCTAACCCGGGCACGGCGGAAGAGGGAAGGACTGATCGCGGCATGACCGAAGTTGGCTCGAACCGTACGGGCGGGGGTGGGCCGATCCTGGTACGGACCGCGGCGGATCCGGGCACCGGGGGCGGCTACAGTTCCCCCATGTCGGACCCCGCACCCGCCCAGGACTCCACCGCCGCCCTCCAGAAGGTGCTGGCCACGCTGTCCTATCTGCTCACCCGCTCGCGGGCGCACGAGCGGTTCGCGAACGAGGCGGGCATCTCGGCCGGTCGGTCCGGCCTCTATCTGCTGATGGCGCTGTCGGACAGCGGGGGCGTCAGCCGGGTCGGCGACCTGGCGGCGCAGTTGATGGTCGAGCCGCCGCATGTCACCCGGCAGATCGGCGAGTTGGAGGCGCAGGACCTGGTCGAGCGCACCACGGACGAGCAGGACCGGCGGGCCCGCCGGGTGGCGATCACCCCGCATGGCAAGGCCGTCCTGGAGAGCTTCCAGGCGGCCCGGTTGGCCGGATTGCGCCAGGCGCTCAGCGACTTCGACGACGCCGATCTCGGCACCACGAAGGCGGTGTTGGAGCGGCTGGTGAGCTACGTCCGCGACAAGCACGCGGAGGAGCCGCGGCCGCGGGGAGCGTAAGACTCCCGGGGGCGGGCGCCGCGGCGGCTCGCCCCCGGGAGGGGTGGCACGGTGGTGCTATTCGATCTCGACGCGGCCGCTGTGTGCGGCGCCGTTGCCGTTCCCGCTGCCGTTCGCCGCGGCGTTGTCGTTGCCGGACGCGCCCGGGGTGCCGAGGTTGCG
Source organism: Streptomyces sp. NPDC057743 (assembly GCF_042798755.1). Lineage (NCBI taxonomy): Bacteria > Bacillati > Actinomycetota > Actinomycetes > Kitasatosporales > Streptomycetaceae > Streptomyces > Streptomyces sp. NPDC057743. The sequence goes on along the minus strand of NZ_JBHVJX010000046.1, from coordinate 18,131 downwards.
GCGGACCGAGTCGAGGATGGTCAAGCCCTGGCCGACCAGGCCGGCGGCGATCTCGCCGAGGCCGTCGGTGCCGTTGAGGACGTTGACATTGGCGTTGGCCAGGCCCGCGGACGCCTCCTTGACGATCTGCGGGAGCTGGTCGATCAGCATCCGGTCCAGCGCGACCCGGTCGTGCGAGGCGGCGGCCTCGGCCTGGATCTTCATCCGCTCCGCCTCGGCCGTGGCCAGCAGCTTGATCCGCTCGGCCTCCGCCTCGGCCGGCTTGACCACCTCGGCGACCAGCTCCTGCTGGCGCAACTGGGCGCGGCGCTCGGCCAGTTCGGTCTGCGCGGCCAGGACCTCCTGCTGGGCGTGGGCCTGGGCGAGCGGGCCGGCCTGCGAGGCGCGGGCCTGCGCGCGGTCCACCTCGGCGGAGTACTCGGCCTGGACCACCGCGGTCTGCCGGGAGTACTCGGCCTGGTTACGCGCCGCCTCCTGCTGTGCCTCGACGGACGCCTGGGTGGCCTGCGCCTGGGCGATCTGCGCCTGGCGCTGGATGGCCGCCTTGTGCGGCGCGGACATCGCCTCGATGTAGCCGGTGTCGCCGTCGTCGATCGACTGGATCTGCAACGAGTCCACGATCAGGCCGATCTTGGCCATCTCGGTCTTGGAGGTCTCCAGGACCTCGGTGGCCAGCTTCTGCCGCTCGGTGACGATCTCCTCGACCGTCATCGAGCCGATGATGGACCGCAGATGACCGGCGAAGATCCGGCCGGTCAGGATCGACATCTGCTCCTGGTCGGACAGGAAGCGCTGGCCGGCGTTGACGATGCTCTCGGTGTCGTTGCCGACCTTGAACGCGATCACGGCGCGCACCGTCAGGGCGATGCCCTGCCGCGTCACGCACTTCTCGGCCACCTCGGACTCGCACATCGCCAGCGTCAGGAAGCGGACCTTGCGGAACACCGGCAGCACGAACTTGCCGTGGCCGGTCACCACCCGGAAGGGCGCCCCGCCCTGTCCCCGCCTGCCACCGGAGATCAGCATGGCTTGATCGGGGGAAGGAACGCGGTAACCGAACATCACTTGTCTCCTCAACCAGCGTCGCCGGCGTCACCGGCCGACGCGTCCAACGGATCGGCCCACTCGATGACGTTGACCTGGCGGTTGCCACGGGACTCGATCACGAGCACGGTCGCCCCCACTGGCAGGGGCTCGGGGGACCAGGCGAGGAACGTCTCGGAGCCACCCCGGATCCGTACCAGAACCTCACCGGGTCCGGCAGCCCCGCGCGCGGCGATCAGCAGCACTCCGGTACAGCCGACCACGGCTTCATCCCGGGCCATTGATCGCTGCCCTCCCCCGTTGCGTTCTCTGGAATCTGACCATAGCGCTCCGGGGGGCGGCGGCCTATGGCGGGAGGGCGGCGAGTTGGGGTGCGGGTTGCCGCAGGCCCTAGCCGCGCCGGGTCGCCGGATGGGGGAGGAGCGGCAGGAGGAGGGCGACCAGCGCGGCCAGGGCGGCGTTGGCGGTCAGGGCGCAGGTCAGCGCGTGGCCGTAGGCGGCGGCGTCCTGGTGCGCGGCGGGGCCGAGGGCGCCGTAGAAGAGGACGCCGATGACGGCCACCCCGACCGCGCCGCCGATCTGTTGGCCGGTGGAGAGGACGCCCGAGGCCAGCCCGGTCTCCTCGGGGCGGACGCCGGCCAGGACCGCGCCCAGCAGGGGCGTCACCAACAGGCCGTTGCCCGCGCCGACCAGGGCCAGCGGCGCGACCAACTGCCCGGCAGCCAGGCCGGACCCAGCAGCGGTGGACAGCGCGACGGTCGAGCCGAAGCCGAGGACGACGAGCAGCGCGCCGATCTGGAGGACCCGCCGCCCCAGGTGGGCCAGCCGGCCGGCGAGCAGGCTGGCGGCGAAGAAGACCACCGCGAACGGTGTGTAGTACAGGCCGGCGCCGAGCGCGTCCTGCCCCAGCCCGTCCTGGAGGGTCAGCGAGAAGACCAGGAAGAAGGAGTTGATGCCGGCGTAGGTGAGCAGCACCAGGAGCATGCCGACCGCGAAGGGCCGCTCCCGGAACAGCCGCAGTCGCACCAGCGGCTCCCCGCCCGACGCCGCCACCCGCCGCTCCACCAGCACGAACGCCGCGAACGCCAGCACGCTGGCGGCCAGGCTGAGCCACGTCCACACGGGCCAGCCGGCCGGCCGCCCCTCGACCAACGGGACGACCAGCAGCCCCAACGCCACCGTGAGGACCCCGGCGCCTGGCAGGTCGAGCCGGCGCGCTTGCGGAGCGCGGGACTCCGGCACGTAGCGCGCGGTGAGCGCCACCGTCACCACCCCGACCGGCACATTGACCCAGAAGACCGGCCGCCAGGAGGAGCCGAGGAGGTCGGCGGAGACCAGCACGCCGCCGAGCACCTGGCCGACGGCGCCGGCCAGGCCGATCACCGCGCCCAGCGCCCCGAACGCCCGGGCCCGCCGCTCGGCCGGCACCAGCACCTGGAGCAGCGCGAAGACCTGCGGGAACATCGCGGCCGCGGACAGCCCCTGGACCAGCCGGGCGGCGATCAGGAACCCCGCCCCGGGCGCCAGCGCGCAGCCCACCGACGCGACGGTGAACAGCGCCATCCCCGTCTGGAACAGCCGCTTGCGGCCGAACCGGTCGCCGAGCCGGGCGCCGGTGATCAGGGCGATGGCGTAGGTGAGTTGGTAGCCGGCGAGGATCAACTGGACGTCGGCGTCGGACGCGCGAAGGTCCGCCTGGATGGCGGGCGCCGCGACCAGCACGATGAAGGTGTCGAGGACGGCCATGAAGGCGCCGGTGAGCACGAGCGGGAGGGCACCCCGGGGCGCGGCCGCGGGAGGGTCGGGAAGCGGGGCCGGGGCGGTCTGCGCGGCCCCGGTCGGAGGCGGTGTCTGAGCCATGCGGCCACGCTCGCGCAGCCCCCAACGGCCGTACAGAGAGCGATTATGCTGGTGTTTTTCCCACCAGTGTCTGGCCGGCACGGCGCGGCACGTGCGCGGGCCCGGTCCGGTCGGACGCCCGCCCGCACGACCCCCGAGGAGGGCCGAGGAGCCCATGTCCGACCAGGACCGGCGGCGCGCCCTCGCGGAGTTCCTGCGGGCGCGCCGGGAGCGGATCACCCCGCGCGAGGCGGGCATCCTGGCCGGGCCGCGCCGTCGCACCCCCGGGCTGCGCCGCGAGGAGGTCGCCCAACTCTCCGGCGTCAGCGTCACGTGGTACACCTGGCTGGAACAGGCGCGGGACATCGGCGTCAGCCGTCAGGTGCTCGCCAGCCTGGCGCGCGCCCTGATGCTCAGCTCGGTCGAGCAGCGCCATCTGTACGCACTGGCCGGCGAACTCCCCCCGGAGCAACCGCCCGGAGGCGGCCCCGGGCCCGCCCTGCAACGCCTGGTGGACGCCCTGGACCCGCACCCCGCCTATCTGCTCGACACCAACTGGGACCTGGTCGGCTGGAACCGTGCCGAGGCCGGCCTGATCGGCGACCCGGGCCAACTCGCCCCCGACGAACGCAACCTGCTCTGGCTGGTCTTCACCGACCCGACGATGCGGACGCTACTGGCCGACTGGGAGGGCCAGGCACGGGACCTGGTCGCGCAGTTCCGGGCCGACGCCGGTGAACGGTTCGGCGATCCGCGGGTGGCGCGACTGACCAAGGAACTCGCCGCGCGCAGCGAGGAGTTCGCCACCTGGTGGGAGGCGCATCACCTGGCGGACCTCGGCAGCAGCCGCCGCACCTTCCACCACCCCCGGGCCGGCGACCTCACCTTCGACTACGCGAAGTTGGCCGCACTCGACGCGCCCGGCGTCAAGCTGTTCGTGTGCATGCCGGGCGACGAGCGGACGCAGCGGAGCCTGCCGCTGCTGCTCGGCGAGTGAGGGCGAAGTCAGCGCGCGGCGCCGGGCGTCAGCAGCCGCCCGCGGCTGCTGAGGAGGCCGCCGCCCCTGCTATGGCGGCGTTGGTGTTGCCCCGCGCCGCCCGGTCTCCGGCGCGCTTGGCCTCCTCGAGGCCGGCGCCCCGCATGCCCGCCGCCATGGTGGCCTCCATCCGGCGCTGCTCCAGCAACTCGGCGCGCTGACGCTTCAGTTTGCTCAGGAACGACATCATGTACCTCGCGTTTCCCCTGTGAAGACGCTCAAACTTCCTACCCAACCCACCATACGACCGAGGTGTGACAGTCCCCCTCGCCGCCTCGCGCGCCGCCCCAACTCCCACTCACCGCAGGGGAATCAGCGCATCCCGCTCCTCTTCTCCCCGCGCCCCGAAGATCCGCCGCTCCCCCTCCCCGATCCGCACATCGTGAATTCCCGCTTCCCGCCGCCGCATCAACCCCAACTCGTCGAACTCCCACAGCTCGTTGCCGTAACTCCGCCACCACTGCCCCTCCCCGTCCCGGCACTCGTACTGGAACCGCACCGCGATCCGGTTCCCCGCGTACGACCACAGCTCCTTCCGCAGCGCGTACTCCACCTCCCGCGCCCACTTCTGCCGCAGGAACGCGACGATCTCGGCGCGCCCGGTGAGGAAGGTGTCCCGATTCCGCCAGACCGAGTCCGCGCTGTAGGCGAGCGCCACCCGCTCCGGATCCCGACTGTTCCAGGCGTCCTCGGCCGCCTGCACCTTCTGCCGGGCCCCCGCCTCGTCGAACGGGGGCAACGGCGGCCGGGCCACGGGCGCTCCCGACCCTGCGGACATGGCAAACGCCTCGGACATGGCAAGACTCCCTCTGGGCCGCTGCACCTCTGGGCCACTGGACAAGTGGCCCCGAACGAACGGGAGAACGATCGTTCTCTCCGTCACCGCTACCCTAGAGAACGATCGTTCTCCAGGGAAGGCAGGCCCCGTGTCGGACCACGACGCCATACGGACACGCATCCTCGACGCCGCCGAGCAACTCTTCTACGCGCGCGGCATCCAGGCCGTCGGCATGGACCAACTCCGCACCGCCGCCGGCGTCTCCCTCAAGCGCCTCTACGGCACCTTCCCCGCCAAGCACGACCTCGTCGAGGCGTATCTGCGCCGCCGCGACGCGCGCTGGCGCGCCGCCCTCGCCGCCTTCGTGGACGCGCACGCTGCCACCCCGACCGCTCGCGTCCTCGCCGTCTTCGACTGGCTGGCCACCTGGTTCGCCGCCCCGGACTTCCGCGGCTGCGCCTTCCTCAACGCCCACGGCGAGTTGGGCGCCACCTCGGACGCCATCGCCCGCATCGCCCGCGACCACAAACAGGCCCTGCACGCCTACCTCACCGACCTCGTCCGCCCCCTGAACCCCTTGCCCCCCGCCGCCCTGGCCGACCAACTCGCCCTCCTCATCGAGGGCGCCATCACCACCGCCGCCCTCACGGGCACCCCGGCACCGGCCCACACGGCCCGCAAGACGGCCGAGGCACTCGTGAGGGCCGCGGTCAGCTCCGCATGAAGTCCTGCCGCTCCAAAGCTGATTGAAAGCAAAAGGAACTCCCGGCCGGTTTATTCGTCCACCGCTTCGGACGGCGTTGTCAGTGCCCTGTGCCAGAGTGGGTCGGGCAGCGGAGTTGGGCGAACGCATGGGGGAGGGACCGCTGATGTCATTGGCGGACGAGGTGGTTTCATTTCATGAAGGGCAGCCGAATCCGGCTGCGTTGGTCGGCGAATTCCGCCGCACAACTGTCATACTCCCGACTGTCGACGAGGCCATTCTCTCCGCCGAGTTGGACGGCATCCGCTGGCTCTACGCGTTCACCGACGAGGACGCGCTCTCCCGTTTTGCCGTGACGCGCGGCAGCCGGCCGGGGACGGAGTGGAAGTACCTCACCGCGAGCGGCGCCCGGGTCCTCGACGTGCTGATTCCCGCCCTCGAAGGCCCGACGGGCGTAGCTCTGGACGCCGGAAGTGAACGGGGCATGCTGTTCCCCCCGGTGTCCGGAATCGTCCCCGAGCGGGTCGCGGTGGGCGCGGGCGATGACCCGGCCGACGAAGACCGGGCCGCCCCGCCGGCCGTCGTTGCAGCGAGCGCGGCGCCCAAGGGGGAGTCGTCACCATGGGCCTGATCAACGGAAACGGCTACCACTTCGACCCCGATGCCATCAAGGAGCTCACCAAGGGCATCAACGACGCGATGAGCGAGCTGAAGGAGTTGGGCTTCGATATCGAGGCACAACTGGGGCGAGGTTTCGACAAGTTGGCGCTGGGTGCGGTGGAATGCGGCGACGACGGGCTGGCCTCGGATTTCTCGTCGTTCTGCGACCGATGGGGCTGGGGCGTCTACCACCTGATGCAGGACGCCAACGCCTTCTCCAAGAAGCTGCGGCTCACCGCCGGCCTGTACTACGAGCAGGAGCAGTACGTCTCCGACGTCCTGAAGGACGGGGTGAACGCCGCCATCGGCGACCCGACCAAGTCGGCGAAGGAACTGCACGGCACGTCCTGGGGGGACGTCCTCGCCGACAACCCGATCACCCAGTTCCAACACGCCGACTGGGACCCGACGTCGCAGCAGTCGAGGGAGGGTTTCCAGAAGGTGCAGGAGGCGGCTGGGGAGTTCGGGGACGACGTGACCTCGATCCCCGACCGACTGGCCCACGGAGGCGAGGAAGCGCCCGAGACCACGGCCGAGTTCCGGGGGCCGGACCAGACGCACAGGGGTAGCGGGAAGTGAGCTGGTTCGGGGACGCCGTCAACAAGGTCGGCGAGGGGGCGAGCGCGTTCACGGACGCCGTGGAGCGCGGCGCCGGCGAGGTCGCGGAGTTCGGGGCCGACAAGCTGGGCGACGGGCTGGAGGCGATCGGCGCGGACGGCGCCGCGGACTCGGTCCGCTCGGGCGGCGACAAGCTGGCCGGCGCACTGGGCGCGCACGTCGACGAGCGGCAGCTGGACGAGACCGACGATCCCCAACAACTCATCCACGGCGACGCGGAGAAGGTGCACGAGACCGTCTCCCATCTGAAGGACTTCGCGGCGGCGTTCAACCGCGTCGCCGAGGGGATGCGCAAACTGGACTCGCGCGAGGGCTGGAGCGGCGAGGCCGCCGAGGCTTTCCACGACGCGTTCGAGATGCACCCCAAGCAGTGGATGCACGCCGCGGACGCCTGCGACGACGCGTACAAGGCGCTGAAGTCGTATGCGGAGACGGTGACATGGGCGCAGGGCAAGGCCGCCGAGGCGAGCGCGAAGTACCGCAAGGCGCAGCACGACAGCGAGCAGGCCGCGCACGCCTACAACCAGAAGATGCAGGAGTACGCGGCACAGGGCGAGCGGTACAACGCCGCGGTCGAGCGCGGTGACGATCCAGGCCCGCAGCCGACCTGGCCCGGCGACTTCGTCGACCCGGGCACCGAGGGCCGCCAGGCCGCGCAGGACATGCTCAAGAACGCCCGCGGCCAGCGCGACGAGGCCGCCGAGCGCGCCCGCAGCGCCATCAAGGGCGCCCTGGCGCACGCCCCCGAGAAGCCGCAGTTCACCGACCTGGCGAGCGCGGGCCTGCAGGACGCCGGCAAGGCGTTCGTCATCGAGCAGGGACACATCGCCGGCGGGGCGATCAAGGCCGCCGCCGACACCCTGAAGCTCGCCCGTACGGTCAACCCCCTCGACCCCTACAACATCTCCCACCCCTTCCAGTTCGCCTCGAACGTCTCCACCACCCTCCTCGGCCTGGCCCGCGCCCCGATGCACCCCATCGACACGGCCAAGGGCATGCTCGGCTCGGGCTGGGGCAGCGACCCGTTGGACGCGACCGGCGCCATGTTGGTGAACCTCGTCGGCGGCAAGGGAGCCGGCGGGCTGGCCAAGGGCGCGGTGCGGGCCGGAGCGAAGGACGCGCTCAAGGGCGCCGCCCGTACCGCCGTCGAGAACGGCGGCAAGCGGACCATCCGGGACCGCCTGCGCACCGGCTGGTGCAAGACCTTCGGCAGCGACCCCATCGACATGGCCACCGGCCGGATGATCCTGCCCCAGACCGACGTCTCCCTCCCGGGGAGCCTCCCGCTCTCCTTCACCCGCACCTTCGAGTCGTCCTACCGCACCGGCCGTTGGTTCGGCCGGGGGTGGATGAGCACGCTCGACCAGCGCTTGGAGATCGACGCCGAGGGCGTGATCCTCCTCGGCGAGGAGGGCAACTTCCTCCTCTACCCGCACCCGGCGGTCGGCGTCCCCACCCTCCCCGTGGAGGGCGACGGCGCACCCCTCTCCCGCACCCCCGACGGCGACTACTTCCTCGTCGACCAAGCCACCGGAATCCGCCGCTACTTCACCACCCACACCGAGGACCTCGCCCTCCTGGACGAGATATCCGACCGGTACGGCAACCACCAGACCTTCGACTACACCGAAGACGGCACCCCCACCGCCATCACCCACAGCGGCGGCTACCGCCTGCTGCTGACCGCCGAGGGCGACCGCATCACCGCCCTCCACCTGGCCGGCGCCGCCCCCGACGGCAGCGACCAACTCCTGGCCACCTACGGCTACGACGCCTTCGGCAACCTCACCACCGTCACCAAGCCCTCCTCCGAGCACCCGCTCCGTTTCACCTACGACGACGCCGGCCGTATCACCTCCTGGACCGACACCAACCACAGCAGCTACACCTACGCCTACGACGAGGCGGACCGCTGCGTCTCCCAGGGCGGCGTCGCCGGCCACCTCCGCGCCCACTACACCTGGGGCGAGCCGGACCCGGACACCGGCCTGCGCACGAACGTGCACCACAACTCCCTGGGCGAGGCCACCACTTACCAGGTCAACGACCGCCACCAGATCGTCGCGACGACCGACCCGACCGGTGCCACCACCCGCACCACCCGCGACACCCACCACCGGATCCTCGCCACCACCGACCCACTCGGCCGCACCTCCCGCTTCACCTACGACGACGCGGGCCGCCCGGTGGCGGTCACCCTCCCCGACGGCTCCACGTCGACGACCGCCTACGACTCCCACGGCAACCCCCTCACCACCACCGGCCCCGACGGCGCCACCTGGACCCACGCCTACGACTCCCGCGGCCTTCGCGTCGCCACCACCGACCCCGCCGGCGTCACCACCACCTACACCCACGACCCCCGCGGCAACCTCGCCTCCCTCACCGACGCCCTCGGCAACACCACCCGCATCACCTGCAACGCCGCCGGCCTCCCGCTCGCCGTCACCGACCCCCTGGGCCACACCACCCACTACCACCGCGACGCCTTCGGCCGCACCACGTCCGTCACCGACCCCCTCGGCGCAACCACCCACATGCAGTGGACCGCCGACGGGAAACTCGCCGCCCGCACCGACCCCACCGGCGCCACCGAGACGTGGACCTACGACGGCGAGGGCAACCGCCTGACCCACACCGACGCCGTCGGCCAGACCACCCACTTCTCCTACACCCACTTCGACCTCCTCACCGCCCGCACCGACCCCGACGGCGCCCGCTACGAGTTCACCCACGACACCGAACTCCGCCTCACCCAGGTCACCAACCCCCAGGGCCTCACCTGGAACTACACCTACGACGCCGCCGGCCACCTCATATCCGAATCCGACTTCGACGACCGCGTCCTGCGGTACACCCATGACGCGGCGGGCCAACTCGCTTCTCGCACCAACGCCTTGGGCGAGGCGACGACCTACACTCGCGACGCCCTCGGCCGCATCACCGAGAAGAACGCCGCGGGCTTGATCACCACCTACGCCCACGACTCCGCGGGGTATCTGCAACAGGCGACCAATCCCGACGCCACCGTCACCTACACCCGCGACGCCCTCGGCCGCGTGACCTCGGAGACGGTCAACGGCCGCGCCATGACGTTCACTTACGACGCCCTGGGCCGCCGCACCTCCCGCACCACCCCCACCGGCCACACCACCACCTACACCTACGACGCCGCCGGCAACCGCACCGGGATGGACATCGCCGGCCACCCCCTGCGGTTCGAGTACGACGCGGCCGGCCAGGAACTCACCCGCACCATCGGCGGCACCCTCCACCTCGCCCACACCTGGGACCCCACCGGCCGCCTGACCGGCCAGTCCCTGACCACCGCGGCCACCGGCACCACCCAGCCCGAGGCCCAACAGATCCTCCAACGGGCCTACACCTACCGCCCGGACGGCCACCTCACCACCATCGACGACTCCCACACCGGCCGCCGCACCTTCACCCTCGACCCCACCGGCCGCGTCACATCCGTCCGCGCCACGGACTGGACGGAGACCTACGCCTACGACGAGGCGGGCAACCAGACATACGCGGCCTGGCCCGACACCCACCCGAACGCTTCGGCCCGCGGCGAGCGCACCTATGAGGGCACGCGTATTACTCGCGCGGGGCGCATTCGGTATGAGCACGACGGGTTGGGGCGGGTCACCCTCCGTCGGAAGACGCGACTTTCGCGTAAGCCAGACGTGTGGCGCTATACCTGGAACACCGAAGACCGCCTCGCGTCAGTCGTCACTCCTGATGGCACCATCTGGCGCTACTTGCACGACCCTTTTTCCCGGCGAATAGCCAAACAGCACCTCACTGCTGACGGCGCAACGGTCACTGAGCAAACCGATTTTGCCTGGGATGGAACCACCCTCGCTGAACAGTCCACCAAGTCGACTGACGCAGAAGAGGTAGTTGCCCTCACCTGGGACCATCAGGGCCTTGCTCCTCTAACTCAAAACGAATGCAAATTCTATGCATCGGGTTCACTTCGGGCGCCTCAACAAGTCATTGACCAGCGCTTCTTTTCACTGGTTACGGATATTGCTGGCGCCCCGGCTGAACTCGTGTCCGAATCCGGTAATGTTGCTTGGCGCTCTCGGTCGACTCTCTGGGGTGCAACCAGCTGGAACGGGGACGCAGCTGCTTATACGCCGTTGCGGTTTCCAGGGCAGTACTACGACCCAGAGACGCAGTTCCACTACAATTACTTCCGTACTTTCGACGCTGAAACCGGCCGCTATCTCACTCTCGATCCGCTCGGCCTGGACCCATCCCCCAACCCTGTCGCTTACGTATCCAACCCGTTCACTTGGGCAGACCCGCTCGGCCTGGCGCCTTGTGAAGTGGCCCTTGGATATCAGAATCATGGAATCGAGGCATTCGCCAACGACAGGGGGCTCAGGCACTTCATGGGCCTCTCCGCGGATGAATGGCGAGGGCCGGTGCTAGACGCAATCAAGGATAGTTCAGTGAAAATCCACGTGAGCATGAAGGGGTTCTCGGGTGGATTCGAGGGGATGGCGAAAAGGGGTTTGGGGCATGAAAAGGGGATAGCTCCGCATGCGACGGAGGAAGAGATGGGGTGGATAGCAAGGGCGGTGAAGCACGGGTACCGCGAATGGGACTCCGTCAAGTTCTATGATCGTGACGGCAAGGTTGTTCATGTTCCCGAACCAGACTGGGGAAGTTTCGGGAGAGTGATTCCCTTCTTTGATTGATGCGTTCGACGTCCACCCTTGGGGGCGCCTGGCCTTGTTATGGTGGGATCTAGAGCGGTGGATTTGGAAAATGGATTCGAAAGGTGTGCTTGAATGGTGGAAGATGGCGAGAGGGGTTCGCACGTCTTGTCGACTGTGAGCGCTGAATTGTACCCTGATTTGATCCGGTGTGGCGGTCTTGTATCTGCGATTGCGCAGACTTCCCGAGAGGGTGGCGTTGAGTTGGGCGCGATCCGCCCCGCCTCTGAATCCGGGGAAGGGCGATATGTTACCGCCAGGGTGGAATCTGAGCGGGGGCCCGTACTAATTTTCCTTGGAGTGGAAGAGCGTTGGTTTTCCATCAGCATCGAGGGTGATGGCTACTCGTGGGCGAGTGGTGGTACGGATAGTCTACTAACGGTGGTCGAGGTATTGGAAGCGTGGCAAGGAGGGGTGCGGGTCCGGGAGTTGAGCGCTCGTTTTCCATTCATGCACTACGATGAATTGGCGGAGGCGCGGGAAAGCGGTGACCCCGTTTCGTTTCAATGGAATCGGCTCGTTGAGGATGAGCAGTTTTCATCCGTGTGGCCTCTGTTGCGCCAACTCCGCTCGAACAGTCAATTGCGTGCACTGTTCCCATTCTTGAGTCGCGGAACCCTGCGCCTCGCCAAGGACTACTCAGACCGGGCTGCCGGGGAAATCTTCATCATGCCGCTCCGTGATGGGCGTTATCGCATTGAATCAACGGACCCAAGGAGTGAGGAAATGGAGGTGGCATCGATGGAAGAGGTCACCGACGCTGCGCTCTCCGTGCTTGGGTCTTTGTGATGCCTACTCGGTGAAGATGACCCTGCCAGTTGATCTCGGCCTCGTGCACGACTCAGGGGCGATTGAGTACGCGGGCTCATGCGGGAGGGGAGCGGTGCGGGTTGCCTCTCGTGCATGGAAGAGATGTCGCTGCTGTCAGGAGAAGAGCGGGACTCGCGGGCCTGGGTGGGCCCGTTGGTCTCGACCGTGGTCACCTTGGTCGGGGGGTTCTTTGCGCTGGTTTTCGTGGGGTTCTCGGCGATGGCGTGTGATGCGTGCAGCGAGGGGGTGGCGCATCGGTTCGATGCCAGCGTGTCGACGGCGGTGACGGTGTTGAAGGTGGGGTTCCTGGTGCCGGCCGCGTTGCTGCTCGCCAGTTGGGGAGTGGGGTGGGAGCGGCGGAACGCCGGGCGGCGGACGATGTTCGCGTTGGCGGCGCCGCTGTCGGTCGTCGGGGTGTTCGTGGCCTCGATGGCGGTGGTGCAGTGGCCGTGAGGGCGCGGCGACCGGCCAAGGTGGGGAGCGACGTGACGGCACCCCCGCCCCTGGAGGGGGAGCGGGGGTGCCGTGGGGACGCGCGCGTCAGGCCAGTACGCGTCCCAACGTCTCGATGGCCGACGTCAGTTCGTCCTCCGTGATGGTCAACGGTGGGGCGAGGCGGATGGTGGAGCCGTGGGTGTCCTTGACGAGGATGCCTTCGCGTAGGAGGCGTTCGCTGAGAGTGCGGCCGGTGCCGAGGGCGGGGTCGATGTCGACGCCGGCCCAGAGGCCGCGGGAGCGGAAGGCGGTGACGCCGTGGCCGAGGAGGTCGGTGAGGCCGGAGTGGAGGATCTTGCCCAACTCGGCGGCGCGGGCCTGGAATGCGCCGGTGGAGAGGAGGTCGATGACGGCGGTGCCGACGGCGGCGGCGAGGGGGTTGCCGCCGAACGTCGAGCCGTGTTGGCCGGGGCCGAGGACGGACATCACCTCGCGGCGGGCGACGACGGCGGAGACCGGGACGATGCCGCCGCCGAGGGCCTTGCCGAGGAGGACGACGTCGGGGCGGACGCGTTCGTGGTCCACCGCCAGTGTGGTGCCGGTGCGGCCGAGGCCGGACTGGATCTCGTCGGCGATCATCAAGCAGCCGGCGCGGGTGGTGAGTTCGCGGACGCCGGCGAGGTAGCCGTCGTCGGGGATGAGGACGCCGGCCTCGCCCTGGATGGGCTCGATGAGGACGGCGGCGGTGGTGTCGTCGAGGGCGGCTTCCAGGGCGGCGAGGTCGTTGTAGGGGACGGTGCGGAAGCCGGGCGTGTAGGGGCCGAAGCCGGCGTGGGCGTCCTCGTCGTCGGAGAAGCTGACGATGGTGGTCGTGCGGCCGTGGAAGTTGCCGCTGGCGACGACGATGGTGGCCTGGTCGGTGGGCACGCCCTTGACCTCGTAGGCCCATTTGCGGGCGACCTTGATGCCGCTCTCGACGGCCTCGGCGCCGGTGTTCATCGGGAGGACCATGTCCAGGCCGGTGAGCTGGGCCAGGCCCTCGGCGAAGCCGGCGAGGCGGTCGTGGTGGAAGGCGCGCGAGGTGAGGGTGAGGGCGTCCAACTGGCGGTGGGCGGCCTCGATGAGCGTCGGGTGACGGTGGCCGAAGTTCAGGGCCGAGTAGCCGGCCAGCATGTCGAGGTAGCGGCGGCCCTCGACGTCCTCGACCCAGGCGCCCTCGGCGCGGGCGATGACGACGGGGAGCGGGTGGTAGTTGTGGGCCAGTACGGGGGACTCCGCCTCGATCAGCTCGGCGGAGGACCGGTCGGCGGTGCGGGTGGGTGCGGTCGTCATGGGCGCAGCTCCTGAGTGCAGCACTTGATGCCACCGCCGGCCTTGTGGAACTCGGAGAGGTCGACGGGGACGGGGACATAACCACGGGCGGTGAGCCGGTCGATCAGGCCGGTGGCCTGGGGCGCGATGAAGACGTGGCGGCCGTCGGAGACGGAGTTGAGGCCGAAGGCCAGGGCGTCGTCGCGGGTGGCGAGGACGGCGTCGGGGAAGAGGCGGCGGAGCACCTCGCGGCTGCCGGGGGAGAAGGCGCCGGGGTAGTAGGCGAGGGCGGCGGCGCGGGGGCCGTCCGCCGGCCTCGCCCCGCCGCCGGTACCCGCACCGCCGTCGGGGGCGCCGTCGTCGAGGACGAAGAGGGCCGTGTCCAGGTGGTAGAAGTACGGGTCGGTGAGGTGGAGGCTGATCACCGGGAGGCCGAAGTACTCCTGGACTTCGGCGTGTGCCTCGCGGGTGGTGCGGAAGCCGGTGCCGGCGAGGAGGTAGCCGCCGGCCGGGACGAGGTCGCCCTCGCCCTCGCAGGGGGACTCGGGCCGGTAGAGGTCGTAGCCGGCGGCCTTGAACCAGATCTCGTACTCGCGGGACTCCGGGCGGCGCTGCGGGGCGTGGAAGAGCGAGCCGAAGGCGCGGCCGCCGACGACGAGGGCGGAGTTGGCGGCGAAGACCATGTCGGGGAGGTCGGGGGCCGGCTCCATGACCTCGACGGTGTGGCCGTGCTCCCGGTAGGCGCGGACCAGCTCCGCCCACTGCCGGCCGGCCAGCGCGGTGTCGACCTCGGCCGCCTCCTGCATCCAGGGGTTGATGGCGTACCGGACGTCGAAGTGGGTGGGCCGGCAGACCAGGTAGCGCCGGGGACGGGGGGTGCGACGCGCGCCGGGGCGCGCGTCGGCGGGACGGATCGTGGACACGGAATGGGGCCTCCGCTTCCTGTTGTGACGTTCCGTGAGAGATCGTCACCTGGGGCAATCCACGGTAAGGAGCGGTCGATTCCGGTCACAAGAAAAGAGTGCTGCGTAAGGGCGCAGGAATGCTGCTTATGGGTGGCAGCTAGCGCTGGTTTGTGGCGCGCTGGGGTGCCTGAGGACGGTCTCGGGCGCCCTCGCGGGCGGCGGTCCGGTCGCCCGGGCGGCGGCGGGCGCCCGCCTCGGGGCTGTCCGGGATCAGGTGCGAGAGCACCATGTAGCTGATGGTCTTCCGGATGAACGGCTCGGTGCGGATGCGTTCGAGGACCTCCTCGAAGTGCTCGACGTCGGTGGCCCGGACGTGCAGCAGGGCGTCGGCGCCGCCGGTGACGGTCATCGCGGCGGCGATCTCCGGGTGGTTGCGGACCACCTCCGCCAGGCGCCGGGGCGGGGCCGCGCTGTCGCAGTACACCTCCACGTACGCCTCGGTGAGCCAGCCCAGGGCGGCGGGGCGGACGGTGGCGGAGAAGCCGGTGATCACGTTGTTCTGGCGGAGCCGGTCCACCCGGCGTTTGACGGCGGTGGGGGAGAGGCCGATGGCCGAGCCGATCTCCGCGAAGCTGGCCCGGCCGTTCTCGATCAGCGCGGCGACGATCTTGCGGTCCAGCTCGTCGAACGGCGCGGACTTGGTGCTCATGGGGCGGTCTTCCTTCCTCTCCTCCTCCCGTCCCCGGGGGGCTCGGGAGTGCTTGTCACGGTAACGGTGGCCGGCCGGGAGTGGCGCAGCGCCCGGAGACTTCCCCGAACCCGCAGGTCAGCTATTTGTGCAGGTCAAGATGGGTGGCGTAACGCGGCCGTAACGGGGCTTGCCTAGCGTCGGGGCGTTGGCAGCCGGGCGGGAGGAGGCGGCGATGGCGGACGACGCCGGGGCGGGGGAGGACCTGACGCGCGCGGACCGGGCGCGGCGGGTGGCGCACGTGCTGCGCGGGCAGGTGCTGCGGGGCGCGTTCCCCGGGGGCGTGCTGCCCGACGAGCGGGCGCTGATCGCGGAGTTCGGGACCTCGCGGAACACCGTCCGGGAGGCGCTGGGGCTGCTGCGCGACGAGGGGCTGGTGGAGCGGCGGCGCGGGGTGGGGACGGTGGTGGTCGGCCGGACCTATGAGCATCCGTTGGGCGAACTGTCCGGGCTGGCCGAGGTGTTGCAGCAGCACGGGACGGTGGTCAACGAGGTGCGGGCGGCGCGGACTGTGCGGGCGCCTGCCTCGGTGGCGCGGCGGCTGGGCCTTCCGGAGGGGAGCGAGGCGGTCTACCTGGAGCGGCTGCGCCGGGTGGACGGCACCCCGCTGTCGTTGGACTGCACCTACCTCATCCCCGAAGTGGGCGACCCGCTGCTGGCGTTGGGGCGGGCGCGGCTGGAGAGCCGGGACGTCTTCGAGCTGATCGAGCGGGCGGCCGGGCGGCCGCTGGGGTCGGCGGAGGTGGCCGTGCGGGCGGTGGTCGGCGACCCGGCGACGTGCGGGGTGCTTCAGATGCCGGCCGGCGGCGCGGTGCTGGCCGTGGACCGGCTGACGCGGCTGGCCGACGGGCGGCCGGCCGACCTGGAGTTCATCCATCTGCGCGGGGACCGGCTGACGTTGCGGGCCCGGCTCGACCGGGTGCGGGAGGGGTGAGCCGGGTGCTCCAGGGAGCGCGCCAGCGGCCGCCGGTGGTGGCGCCGCGGCGGTCCGTGACGGTCGCGATGTGCCTGTGCGTGACGCTGGTGGTGGGGATGGTCTCCGCGGTCAACCTGGCCATCCCGGACCTGTCCGCCGGGCCGCTGCACCCGTCGGCCGAGGCGGTGGTGTGGGTGGTGGACGGCTATGTGGTGGTCTTCGCCTGCCTGTTGGTGCCGGCCGGGGCGCTGGCCGACCGGCGCGGCCGCAAGGGCGTGCTGCTGTGCGGGATGGCGGTCTTCGTCGTCGGCTCGGCGGTGTGCGCGGCGGCGCCGCGGGTCGAGGTGTTGATCGCCGGGCGGATGCTCAGCGGGGTGGGCGCCGCGGCCGTCCTGCCGAACACCCTGGCGCTGCTGGTGGACGGGCTGACGGACGGGCCGCGGCGCCGGGCCATCGCGGTCTGGGCGGCGATGACGGGGCTGGCGGCGGTGCTGGGCAACGTGGGCGGCGGCGCGGCCATCCAGTACGGGAGTTGGCGGGCGCTGTTCGTCTGTGTGTTGCCGATCGCGGTGGGCGCGTGGGCGCTGGTCGCCGCGGTCGCGCCGGTGCCGGCGCGGCATCCGGGCCCGGTCGCGCCGCTGGCCGCGGCGCTGTTCACCGGCGGGTTCCTGGCGCTGCTCAACGGGATCGTGAGCGGGCCCCAGGCGGGTTGGCTGAGCCCGTGGGTGCTCGGCTCGCTCGCGCTGGCCGGGCTGCTGCTGACCGGCTGGGCCCGGCGCGAACTGCGCTCCCCGGACCCCTTGTTGGACCCCCGGGTGCTGGCCCGCCCCGCCGTGAGGGCCGGGGCGGTCGGGATGGCGGTGCTGTTCGTCGGCATGTTCGGGCTGTTCTACCTCAACGGGCAGTACCTCCAATACGCCAAGGGCTACGGCCCGTTGAGCGCCGGGGTGCGGCTGCTGCCGATGGCGGCGGCGCTGCTGGCGGGGCCGCGCTGCGGGCTGCTGCTGGAGCGGTGGTGCGGGCGACGGGGCGCGGTCGCCGCCGGGATGCTCGTACTGGCCGGCGGGCTGGCCACGGTGTCGGCGGCCGACGCCGGCACGCCGTACGCGTTGTACGCCCTCGGGGCCGGGCTGACCGCGCTGGGCTGCGGCACCGCGACCCCGCTGCTCTCGCACGCCATGATGGCAGCGCTGCCGCCGGAGCGGGCCGGGGTGGGCTCCGGACTCCAGAGCCTGGCCCGGGAGTTGGGGAGCGCGTTGGGCATCGCCGTGACCGGCACGGTCACGACCGCGGTCTTCGCCGCGCATCTGCCGATGCCCTTGGCCGGGCCGGGCGGGCCGACGACGGTCGCGGCGGTGGCCGCCGTTGGCGGCCGGGGTGCCGACCTGCGGGCCGCGGTGGTGGCGTTCACGGACGGATTGCACGTGGCGACGTTGGTGTTGGCGGTGGGGGTTGCGGGGGCGGCGGTTGCGGTCTTCCGTTGGATGCCGAGGGGGTAGTGGGCGGGGGTCGCCTTCTGTTCGTGGTGGGTGGCGGGGGTGGGCCTCCGGCGCCTGTGTTGTGGACTGCTTCGCTTTACGTCCACAACACAGGCG
>NZ_JBHVJX010000045.1:0-53194 GCF_042798755.1 Streptomyces sp. NPDC057743 | reverse complement strand
CAGATCCGTTTCCGCATCCGGCCCCCTGTTGGAGTGGGGTTCGGCCGCTTCGCTTTCGCTTTTCGGCCTTTCCGACTTTATCAGATCTTCGTTCGTTCCGGGCGGCTCCGGGAGGAGCTGCGGTCGGCTCGAATTTCGTTCCGATTCCCCGTCGGCGGGGTGATCACTACGTTAGCGGAATTCCTCGGTGACGCCTAATCAGACGCCCGGAATGAATTTCGACATGCGGAATTCAATCCCGTTGAGGAGTCGTGCAGTAGTGAGGTGCCGCGAAGCGGCGGGATGGCTGTACGGGACCTGTCGGCTCCGTGACAACTCGGAGAACACTACACGAGGGGGTGAGGTGGTTCAAACCCGTGCGGAGGAGAGGGGTGGGCCGGTACGTTGTGGGGCATGACCGCGCATGTGCTCGTACAGCAGTGGTGGCCCGCCTGACGGCGGCCGCCCAGCAGCGCATGCGATGACCACGGCCGCCGCCTCGGCGGCCGTTCGCGTATCTCCCTTCCGTAACCGGCCGGTTGCAGGCGGCGGTCCCGTTGAGAAGAGGGATGGATGAGCGAGATGGTCGAGCGGACGGGGATGACCGGCGGGACCGCGGCGCGGGTGTTCAGCGGGGTGAAGCCGACGGGGCACCTGACGTTGGGGAACTACCTCGGGGCGGTGCGGCGGTGGGTCTCCGAGGACCAATACCGGGCGGACGCGCTGTTCTGTGTGGTGGATCTGCATGCGCTGACGGTGGATCACGATCCGGCGCGGGTGCGTCGACTCAGTCGGCAGGCGGCGACGTTGTTGCTGGCGGCGGGGCTGGATCCGGAGCGGTGCACGGTGTTCGTGCAGAGCCACGTGGATGAGCACGCGCGGCTGGCGTATCTGATGGAGTGCACCGCGAGCGTCGGCGAGATGCGGCGGATGGTGCAGTTCAAGGAGAAGGCCGCGCGGGAGGAGACGGCCGGGGTGCGGCTGTCGCTGCTGACGTATCCGGCGCTGATGGCGGCGGACATCCTGGCGTACGGGACGGACGAGGTGCCCGTTGGCGAGGACCAGTCGCAGCACGTGGAGCTGACGCGGGATCTGGCGGCGCGGTTCAACCGGCGGTACGGACCGGTGTTCGTGGTGCCGCGGGCGACGCAGCCGCCGGTGGCGGCGCGGGTGATGGACCTTCAGGATCCCCGGTCGAAGATGGGCAAGGGGACCGTGGTGCGGGACGGCGGGGCCGGGGTGATTCATCTGCTGGACGAGCCGGACGTGGTGCGGCGGAAGGTGATGCGGGCCGTGACGGACGCCGGGGCGGACGTGGTGTACGACCGGGAGGCGCGGCCGGGGGTGGCGAATCTGCTGGATGTGCTGGCGGCGTGCCGGGGGGAGGCTGATCCGGCGCAGTTGGCGGCGGAGTACGCCTCGTACGGGGCGTTGAAGCGGGACGTCGCGGAGGCGGTGGTGGAGCTGTTGCGGCCGGTGCGGGAGCGACATGCGGAGTTGGCGGCCGATCCCGGGTACGTCGACAAGGTGTTGCGGGTGGGGGCCGGGCGGGCGCGGGACATGGCACGGCCGCGGGTGGATGCGGCGTATGAGGCGGTGGGGTTGCTGCCCGCGGGGGCGTAGCGGCCCGTAAGGGGGAGGGGAACGGATCCCGTAGGGGACGGGAGCGCCCCCTGCGGGGCCACAACGATGAGGGGTGGGGGTGGTATTCCCGCGGGGGCAGGCCCGGTCTGGCGGGGGGCCGGGCCTGGTCGGGCCGGTTGGCTGGGCGCCGTCGGTGGCCGGTTCGTGGTCGGCGCCCGGTGCGTAGCCGGCGGCGGCTGGTTCGCAGTTCGTGGACAGTCCGCAGCCGGCAGCCTTCCGCGGCGGCCGGGGGCCAGGGGCCGGAGGCCAGGTGGCAGCCGGAGGCCAGGGGCCGGAGGCCAGGTGGCAGCCGGAGGCCAGGTGGCAGCCGGGGGCCAGTCGGCTGCCAGCCGCCAACTGGCCTCCGGGGCTGGGGTCCATGCTGAGGGCCCGGTCGCCTGGGCTTCAGGTCGCCGTCCGGGCTCGGCCCCTCCCCCTTGCTCGGGGTCAGCCACCGTTGCCCGTGGCCAGTTCGCGGCTGCGGTCGCGGGCGGCTTCCAGGGCGGCGATCAGGGCGGCGCGGACGCCGTGGTTCTCCAGTTCGCGGATGGCGTTGATGGTGGTGCCCGCGGGGGAGGTGACGTTCTCGCGGAGTTTGACGGGGTGTTCGCCGCTGTCGCGGAGCATCACCGCGGCGCCGATGGCGGCCTGGACGATCAGGTCGTGGGCCTTGTCTCGGGGCAGGCCGAGCAGGATGCCGGCGTCGGTCATCGCCTCGACGAGGAAGTAGAAGTAGGCCGGGCCGGAGCCGGAGAGGGCGGTGGCGGCGTCCTGTTGGGACTCCGGGACGCGCAGGGTCTTGCCGACCGTCGCGAAGATCTCCTCGGCGAGGGTGAGGTGGGCGGCGGTGGCGTGGGTGCCGGCGGAGATGACCGACATCGCCTCGTCGACGAGGGCCGGGGTGTTCGTCATGACCCGGACGACCGGGGTGTCCGGGGCCAGCCGCTCCTCGAAGTAGGAGGTCGGGATGCCGGCGGCGCCGCTGATGACCAGGCGGTCGGCGGGCACGTGCGGGGCCAGCTCGGCGAGCAGGGTGCCCATGTCCTGGGGCTTGACGGTCAGGATCAGGGTGTCGGCGGCCTTGGCGGCCTCGGCGTTGCTGACCGCCTCGACGCCGTAGCGGGTCCGCAGTTGGTCCGCGCGCTCCTGGCGGCGGGCGGTGACCAGCAGGTCGGAGGGCGCCCAACCGCCGCGGATCATGCCGCTGAGCAGGGCTTCGCCGATTTTTCCGGTGCCGAGTACGGCGACCTTCTGGGTCATGCGTTCACCTCGCCGGTGGTGCGTGATCGGTACGGGGTCATCCTCGCACCGGTGGGTGGCGGTGCGCCGGGGGCGTCCACGGAGCGGGCAGGCGGGCAGACAGGTGGGCGGGCAGGCAGGCAGAGCGAGCAGCCCGGGCAGCCCCAAGCCCAGAACCAAGGCCCGCCCCCAGCCCGCCCCCGAGCCCGCACGGGCGAGCCAGTAGGGCGGAAATGACCGTAAGGTCGGGGAACTTGCGTTCGCCCGTCCGTCGTCGGCCCGAGGAGTGCCGTGAACCGCCGCCCCCACCGCAGATGCGGTGCCATAGCCGCGCTGTCTGTCGCCCTGCTGCTGTCCTCCTGCGCGCCCGGGGGCACGGCCGTCAAAGGGGCGGCGGGCGGCGGCGGGCTGGGCGACCCGCTCTTCCCTGCGCTGGGCAACGGCGGCTACCACGTCCGCCACTACGGGCTCGACCTCGACTACGACGTGGCCAGGCGGCACTTGGACGGCACCGCCACGATCACCGCGAAGGCGGGCAAGGACCTGCGGTCCTTCCAACTCGACCTGGCGGGGATGACGGTGACGGGCGTCCGGGTCGACGGCGCGGACGCCGGATTCAGTCGCAAGGGGCACAAGCTGGTGGTCCGGCCGACCAGCGGGATCGACAAGGGCGCGGAGTTCCGGACCACCGTCCGCTACCGCGGGACGCCGCAGGAGATGCGGGACGAGGACGGGGCGTCCGAGGGCTGGGTGAAGACCGCCGACGGCGCGTTCGTCGCCGGGGAGCCGGCCGGGTCGATGACGTGGTTCCCCGGCAACAACCACCCCAGCGACAAGGCCGCCTACGACTTCAAGATCACTGTCCCGCAGCGCTATACCGCGGTCGCCAACGGGGAGTTGCGCTCGAAGCGGACGGTCGACGGGCGGACCACCTACGAGTGGCACAACCCGGAGCTGATGGCCAGTTACCTCGCCACCGCGACGATCGGCACCTTCGACGTCCAGGAGTCCCGCACCCCGCAGGGGCTGCCGCTCTACGTCGCGGTGGACCCCAAGGAGGCCAAGGCCAGTCGGAAGGCGCTGGCCCGGTTGCCGGAGATCCTGGCGTGGGCGACGAAGCTCTTCGGCCCGTACCCGTTCTCGTCGGCCGGCGCGATCGTGGACCACACCCCGGACCGGATCGACTGGGTGGCGCTGGAGACCCAGACCAAGCCCGTCTACGCCGGCGCGCCGGACGCCGAGACCGTGGTGCACGAGACCGCCCACCAGTGGTTCGGCGACTCGGTGACGCCGAAGACCTGGCAGGACACCTGGCTCAACGAGGGGTTCGCGACCTACGCCGAGTGGCTGTGGGAGGAGCGCGAGGGCGGCCGGACCCCGCAGGAGCAGTTCGACGCGCTCTACGACTCCGATGAGGACCACGAGCGGTGGGAGTTCCCGCCGGGCAAGCCGGACGGCCCGGCGGAGGTGACCGGGACGCCGGTCTACGAGCGCGGCGCGATGGTCCTCCAGCAGCTGCGGAACGCCGTCGGCGACGAGGCGTTCTTCTCGATCCTCAAGGAGTGGCCGGCGAAGTACCGGCACGCCAGCGCCGACAGCGCCGACTTCATCGCGTTCTGCCAGGACCGCACCGACGAGGACCTGACCGAGCTGTTCGACGACTGGCTCTTCGGGGACGGGCAGCCGGAGTGGGAGTACGACGCGGCGGCGTGAGGCCGAAGCGGCGGCCGGCGTGAGGTCAAAGCAGCGGACGCCGCCCGCCCGCACGCTCACTCCTCGTCGAGGTCCAAGTGCCCAAGTTTGTCTGGGTTGATGACGGCGTCCACCTCCGTGATCAGCCCGTCGTGGACCGTGAAGGCGAAGACCCCGGACGGGTACGCCCCCGACGTGTCCGCGAAGACCACGCCCAGCGCGCCGTTGACCTCCCGGACCGCCAGCCGCATGCTGCCCGGCGCGAACTTGCGGGTGACCATGCCCCAGACGTAGCGGGCGACCTTCTCCCGGCCCAGCACCGGCCGGCGCGCGGCGCTCACCTTGCCGCCGCCGTCCGAGCGCCACACCACCTCGGGGTCGAGGACGGTCAGCAGCGCCTCGAAGTCGCCGCCCATGACGGCCGACAGGAACGCCTCGACGGTGCGCCGGTGTTCGGCCCGGTCGACGGTGCGGCGCGGCGCCTCGGCCCGCACCCGGCGGCGGGCCCGCGAGGCCAACTGCCGCACCGCCTCCGGGGTCCGCCCGACCGCCTCGGCGATCTCCGGGAACGGCACCGCGAAGACGTCGTGCAGGACGAAGGCGGTGCGCTCGGCCGGGGTGAGCCGCTCCAGGACGGTCATCAGGGCCATGCCCACCGACTCGTCGAGGGTCACCCGGTCCTCCGGGCCGTCCGGGACGCCGGTCGGTGCGCCGCCGGCGGCCCCGTCGAGCACCGGCTCCGGCAGCCACGGCCCCACGTACAGCTCGCGCCGGGCCCGGGCCGAGCCCAGCAGGTCGTAGCAGATCCGGCTCACCACGGTGGTGAGGAAGGCGCGCGGGCTCTCCACCGGCGGGTCCTCGGGGAGCGCCTGCCAGCGCAGCCACGCCTCCTGCACGGCGTCATCGGCGTCGCTGACCGTGCCCATGATCCGGTACGCCACGCCCCACAGCCGCCCCCGCTGCTCCTCGAACTGCGCCAGCCGCTCGGCCCGGACCGGCCCGCCCGCCGTCCCGTATTCCCGCTCCGCCATGGCCTGTTCCCGCCTCCCCGCTCACGGGCCGCGGTCGTGCACCGGCGGCCCCGCAACGAGGACGACGCTAGGCGGCGGAGTGTGACGGGCGCGCCCCGGGCCCGAACTCCTCGTACCGCTACCGCCCCTACCGCCGCTTCTTCCCCTTCGGCTTGCGGGCCGCCGGGTTCCCCGCGCGGCTCTCCCGGCGGCGGGCGTAGCGCTCCCGCGCCGCCTCGTACTCGGCGCGGCGGAGCTTCTCACCGGGCGCCTCGACGAGGCTGCGGCAGAAGTAGGCCAGCAGCGAGCCGAGGAAACCGATCAGCATCAGGCTCTGCAGGGACCGCTCGGCGGAGCTGTCGGCGGCCGGGCCCGGGCGGCGCACGAAGCCGTCCCAGGTGCGGCGGAACGCCAGCGCGCTACAGATCGCGAAGCCGACCACCACCAGCCCGTTGACGAACGTGCCGACGTCGGCGGTGGACAGGCCCTGGAAGCCGAACCGCAGCACCAGCGCGCCGACCGCGGCCAACACCAGCGAACCCACCGCGACCCCGGCCCGGCGCAGGCCGTATCCGCCGTCGTGCTCGACCCAGGTGGTGCCGAAGAACCGGATCTCCTCCGGTTCCGGGCCGCCCGGGGGCTCGGTCCGCTGCGCATCGCTCATGCCGTCGATTATCCCCGGGGGCCCGCCGACCCGGCCGTGCGGCCGGCGGCGCCCCCGGCCGCCGCGCCCCACCACCGGCTCACGCGCCGCGGCCGTCCCGCCCGCCCGCGCTCAGCTCATGCAGCCCGGCGCGACCATCCCGTTACTGCCGGTGTGCACATAGGCATCGGAGACGTACTGGTTGGGCCCGATGCTGTCCCAGAGGTTGGAGGTGCCGCACGGGCCGGTGACCCACTCGCCGCGCCGCTGGCAGCGGATGGTGATCTGGGAGCCGGCCGGCAGTTGGCGGACGACGGGGGTGTTGGTGCCGGGCCCCTGGCGGACGTTGACGCGGTAGCCGGCCGCGAGCGGGTAGCCGCCGCCCCCGGCGAACGCCATGGAGAGCGGCACCGGCGTCACCGCCGCGTCCGCCCCGCCGTCCTGCTGGAAATCCTGAGTGGTCATGCGCGTTGCCCCCCGTTGCTGGATGGCCGCCCGGCGGTGCCGGACGGTACGTTTCCGGCCGCCTGTTCGACGCCGTTGTCGCGCACGCTAGCAAGCCGACGCCGCCTGGGACGCGCCATCGACTAGGCTCCGCGCGTCGCACTTGCGACCGATTCGGCAGGGGAAGTCCAGGGGAAAGACACGGGGGTGGGACGATGCCGCCGCTGCGCGACTCCGGGCCCGGTTCGGAAGCGGAGCGTCCGGAATACGCCGGGCACTACCGCCTGGAGTCACGGCTGGGCTCCGGTGGCATGGGCGTGGTGCACCTGGCCCGGTCCTCCTCCGGGCTGCTGCTCGCGGTCAAGGTCATCCACGCCGATTTCGCCCAGGACCCGGAGTTCAGGGGCCGGTTCCGGCAGGAGGTGATGGCCGCCCGGCGGGTCAGCGGCGCCTTCACCGCCCCCGTCGTGGACGCCGACCCGGACGCCGAGCGCCCCTGGATGGCGACCCTCCACATCGCCGGCCCGACCCTCTCCGCACACGTCAAGCGGAACGGCCCGCTGGCCCCCACCGAGGTACGGCAGTTGGGCGCCGGCCTGGCCGAGGCGCTGCGCGACATCCACCGCGCGGGCGTGGTCCACCGCGACCTCAAGCCCGGCAACGTCCTGCTCTCCGCCGACGGGCCGAAAGTCATCGACTTCGGCATCTCCCGCCCGTCCGACAGCGAAATGCGCACCGAGACCGGGAAGTTGATCGGCACTCCGCCGTTCATGGCCCCCGAGCAGTTCCAGCGGCCGCGCGAGGTCGGCCCGGCGGCGGACGTCTTCGCCCTGGGGTCGGTGCTGGTGCACGCCGCCACCGGGCGCGGCCCGTTCGACTCGGACAGCCCCTACCTCGTCGCGTACCAGGTGGTGCACGACGAGGCGGACCTCTCCGGGGTGCCGGACGAGCTCGTCGGGCTCATCGAGGGCTGCCTGGCCAAGGACCCGGCCCGCCGCCCGACGCCGGACCGGCTGATGCAACTGCTGCGCACGGACGCGCCGATGACGGTGCCGGCCGACCTGACGCCCGGCGAGGACGCGATACCGGACACGGTCCCCGGCGACACCCGGGTCCCGGCCCAACGGCAGCCGCTGGACGCCGAGTCGACACCGTCCGCCGCCGCACCCGCCCCGTTCCGCGCCGAGCCCGCCCCCTCGCGCGCCGAGGCCACCCACGTCCGCGCCCGCACCCCGGACCCGGCCGAAAAGCCCATATCCGGCAAGCGCCGCCCCCACGCTCGCCGCCGCCTCCTCTGGGCGGCCGCCACCACCCTCGCCGTCCTCGCCGGCGCCGGCACCTGGGCCCTCACCGCCAACTCCGGCGAGGATTCCGCCCTCCAGACCCACGCCCCGTCCGCCCCGCGCGCCGCCTTCCACCCCTGGCGCACCACGATCGTCGAGCGCCCCGACGGTTCCGCCGCCGAGATGCCGTACTGCACGGCCGGCGCCGGCGCCGTCTTCTGCGGCCAGTCCGGCCTGCCCGCGGCCCGCCTCACCCCCGGCTCCGGCGAGGTGACCTGGCGTCACAAGGCGCCCCCCGCAGGCCCGGTGGCCAACGCCCCCACCGCCCCGGTCCTCTCCGGCGGCCACCTCTACGTCTTCGCCGACGGCGGCAAGCGCCTGCTGGCCCTCGACCCGTCCGCCACCGGCAACGGCGCGGTCCGCTGGAGCCTGGACGTCTCCGGCTACGCGGGCGGCGCGGCCGTCGTCGCCGACCGCATCCTCCTCACCTCCGGCGACGGCACGATCACCGCCCTCGACTCCGCCACCCACGCCCAACGCTGGCGCAAGCGCTTCCCCCACCACCGCTTCCCGCACTTCACCTCGTACGGCGACCCGCACACCGCCTACGCCGCCGAGACCCTCCCCACCGCCACCCCCACCACCCAACTCACCGCCATCGACCCGACCGATGGCACCCTCCGCTGGTCCCGCCCACTCCCCGGCCTCCTCACCCTGGCCGGCCCCGGCACCTCCGGCGCGCTCTACCTCACCGTCGGCGACCCGGTCTACGACGGCGTCACCTCCGCCGTCCTCCGCTACGACCCCACCACCCACCGGACCCGCCAACTCCCCCTGAACGCCCGGCTGCACAACGTCTCCGCCACCGTCCAGGGCGACACCGCCTACCTCCTGGCCGAGGGCGGCGCCCTGCGGGCCGTCGGCGCCCGCACCTGGGACACCGAAACCTCCGTCAGCCGCGGCTCCGCCCCCGTCGTCGCCGGCGAGCGCCTCTACTTCGCCGCCGCCGACGGCCGCCTGCTCGCCGTCGACACCACCACCGGCGCCCTCCTGGGCCAGACCCCGCCCCGCCTCACCGCCGCCCGCCACAACGGCTACCTCCAGGCCGTCCCCGCCCCCACCCTCGACACCGCCCACGACCGCATCTACGCCACCTCCCCGGACGGCACGGTCTTCGGCGTCGCGACGAAGGCCCCGGGACGGTGGTGAGGACGCGGCGCCGGGCGGTCAAACGACCCGCCCGCTCTTCCGATTGAGCTCCGCCACGTGCTCGCTCAGCGCGGCGGACACCGACACCGGTTCGACGTCCGCCGGATCCACGTCCCACTCCACCCCGCCGCCCAACGGCCGGAGTTGGAAACAGGCCCCCTCGCGGTCCATCACCCGCCCCACCCGCCCCCGTAACCGGTCCCGCACGATCTCGCCCTTCAGCGGGACGTACGCGTTCACGGCCGCGTCCGCCCGTTGCCGCCCCCGATGACGGCCGCCAGCCGCCGCGCGGTCTGCGGGTTGCAGCGCCCCAACTCGATGAGCGGACGCGGCGGTTGGCCGCTGTACGACAACGGGTCGACGGACAGCGACGGCAGCACGATCCCGCTCCGTTCGAGCGCGTCGGCCAACGCGTCCCGCGCCGCCTCGGCCTCGGCGATCTTGTCGCTCGTCATAAGGGCTGCTCCTTCTGCCGTTTCGATGCCTGACACTCCGGAACGCAACTACCGTGTGTATTCCGGCCATTACAAGAATGGACCTGGAATCGGGCACGAATGCCGCTCGTCGGGGCTACTTCCGTGCCCGGGCCGTTACTTCCACACCTTCCACGCAGGAGGTCGCCATGCCGCCGAGAAGGGTCGTTACCGGGCGGAGCCCGGACCCCCGCCGCCGCTTCGCGGAGGAACTGCGCTTACTGCGGGACCAGAAGGGCGACAGCCTTCGACGGCTCGCCGAGGTGCTCGGTTGGGACGCCTCCCTCTTCGGCAAGATGGAGAGCGGGAAGACCCTCGGCAGCCCGGAGGTCGTGGAGGCACTGGCCCAGCACTACGGAGTGGGCGATCTCCTGCTGACCCTCTGGGAGTTGGCCGTAGGCGACCCGAAGCAGTTCAAGGAGCAGTACCGGCGGTACATGGCCTTGGAGGCGGAGGCGGTGAGCCTGTGGCACTACGCGGTGAGTGCGCCTCCGGGCCTGCTACAGACCGCCGGCTACGCACGCGAGGCGCTCGCGGCCGGTGGCCTCTCCGGCCAGGCGTTGGACCAGCAGATCGAGGCCCGCATCGGACGGCAGATGCTGCTGGAGACTGACGACCCGCCACCGTTCCGAGCCATCCTTTCCGAAGCGGTACTTCGCAACTCTCTGCCCGATGCGCGCGCCTGGCGTGAACAGTTGGAGCACCTGGCAGCATCGGCGGACCGACCGAACATCACGATCCACGTACTCCCGTTTGGCAAAGGACCGCATGGCTTGATGAGCACCGCCACGATGTTCCTTCGTCTGCTCGACGGCCGTACCGTGGCCTACACAGAGAACGACATCCGCGGTGAACTCATCGAGGAGCACAGCAGGATCGAGCGCATGCAGCGCGCCTATGATGCGGTGCGCGATCTCGCCTTGCCCCCGGCCGAGTCGCGGAATTTCATCGCCAGGATGTTGGAGGGTGTGTCGTGCGAGCCATCGACCTGAGTCACGCGACGTGGCGCAAGTCCAGCTACAGCAACACAGACGGCGGCGAGTGCGTCGAGGTCTCTCAAAATCACCCCGCCCTCGTCCCCGTCCGCGACAGCAAGGCCCCCCACGGTCCCGCCCTCGTCTTCGAGGCGGGCGCCTGGGACTCGTTCCTCACGGCCGTCAAGGGCGGCAGTTGGGGCTGATCCCAGCAAGGATTGGAGGCAACGCCATGCGTTCAATCGATCTGAGCACCGTCACTTGGCGCAAGAGCTCGTACAGCAACCAGGACGGGGGAGAGTGCCTTGAGGTCTCCGACGACCTCCTGGCCGCCACCACCTGGCGCAAGTCGAGCTACAGCAACTCCGAGGGTGGCGCCTGCATCGAGATCTCCGACACCCACCCCGCCCTCGTCCCCGTCCGGGACAGCAAGCGCCCCCACGGCCCCGCCCTCGTCTTCGAGGCGGGCGCCTGGGACTCGTTCCTCACCGCCGTGAAGGGCGGGCAACTGTCCGGGAGTTGAGCGCCGGCAAGAAGCAGCACACTGGCCCCCGTCGTGCACAAGCACGACGGGGGCCAGTTCACGCGTAAAGGCGAGGCGTCAGCCGAGTCGGCTCACGTCCCGCACCGCGCCCTTGTCCGCGCTCGTCGCCATCGCCGCGTAGGCGCGCAGGGCCGCCGAGACCTTGCGCTCGCGCTGCTTCGGGGCGTAGACGCCACCCAGCGCGGCCCGACGGGCGGCCAACTCACCCTCGTCCACCAAGAGTTCGATCGAGCGGGCCGGGATGTCAATACGGATGCGGTCGCCGTCCTGGACGAGGGCGATGGTGCCGCCGGAGGCCGCCTCGGGAGAGGCGTGGCCGATGGAGAGGCCCGAAGTGCCGCCGGAGAAGCGGCCGTCGGTGACCAGGGCGCACGCCTTGCCCAGGCCGCGGCCCTTCAGGAACGAGGTCGGGTAGAGCATCTCCTGCATGCCGGGGCCGCCCTTGGGGCCCTCGTAGCGGATGACCACGACGTCACCCTCCTTGACCTGCTTGGTCAGGATCTTGTCGACGGCCTCCTCCTGCGACTCGCAGACCACGGCCGGACCTTCGAACGTCCAGATGGACTCGTCGACGCCGGCGGTCTTCACCACGCAGCCGTCCTCGGCGAGGTTCCCGCGGAGCACGGCCAGGCCGCCGTCCTTGGAGTAGGCGTGCGAGGCGTCGCGGATGCAGCCACCCGCGGCATCCGTGTCGAGCGTCTCCCAGCGCTCGGACTGGGAAAACGCGGTCGCCGACCGCTGGCAGCCGGGGGCGGCGTGCCACAGCTCGACCGCCTCCGCCGTCGCCGCGCCGCCGCGCACGTCCCAGGCGTCCAGCCACTCCTTGATGGAGGGGGCGTGGACGGTGTGCACGTCCTCGTTGAGCAGCCCGCCGCGGTACAGCTCGCCGAGGATCGCGGGGATGCCGCCGGCGCGGTGCACGTCCTCCATGTAGTACGTGCCGCCGGGGGCGACGTTCGGGGCGACCTTGGCCAGGCACGGGACGCGGCGCGAGACGGCGTCGATGTCGGTCAAGTCGTAGCCGACGCCGGCCTCTTGGGCGGCGGCCAGCAGGTGCAGGATCGTGTTGGTGGAGCCGCCCATCGCGATGTCCAGCGCCATCGCGTTCTCGAACGCGGCGTGGGTGGCGATGTTGCGCGGCAGCACGGACGCGTCGTCCTGCTCGTAGTAGCGCTTGGCCAGCTCGACGACGGTGGCGCCGGCCCGCTCGTAGAGGTCCTTGCGGGCGGTGTGGGTGGCGAGCACCGAGCCGTTGCCGGGCAGCGAGAGCCCGATCGCCTCCGTCAGGCAGTTCATCGAGTTGGCGGTGAACATGCCCGAACAGGAGCCGCAGGTGGGGCAGGCGTTCTCCTCGATGCGGAGGATGTCCTCGTCGGAGACGCTCTCGTTGGAGGCGTCCACCATGGCGTCGATCAGGTCCAGCTTGCGGACGGTGCCGTTGACGAGGGTGGCGCGGCCGGCCTCCATGGGGCCGCCGGAGACGAAGACCGTGGGGATGTTGAGGCGGAGCGCCGCCATCAGCATGCCGGGGGTGATCTTGTCGCAGTTGGAGATGCAGATCAGCGCGTCGGCGCAGTGCGCCTCGACCATGTACTCCACCGAGTCCGCGATCAGGTCGCGGGAGGGCAGCGAGTACAGCATGCCGCCGTGGCCCATGGCGATGCCGTCGTCGACGGCGATGGTGTTGAACTCCCGCGGCACCGCGCCCGCGGCCTTGATCGCCTCGGAGACGATCCGGCCGACCGGGGCGAGGTGGGTGTGCCCGGGCACGAACTCGGTGAAGGAGTTGGCGACCGCGACGATCGGCTTGCCGATGTCCTCGCTCGCTACGCCGGAGGCCCGCATAAGGGCGCGGGCGCCCGCCATGTTGCGGCCATGGGTAACGGTGCGGGACCTCAGCTCGGGCACGATGGTCACTCCCTCGGAAACGGGCGTACAGCCGGGATGCGGACGTACAGCGTCAGCGCCGTACGGCGGGCCATACAGCAACTGATCCCGAGATTACGCTGCCGATCCAAGATCTGGACACTGCCTCCGGAATATGAGACGCCCGACCGGAGTGCGGACAGCCCCACCGGGGGCCGGCGCCCGCCTACTTACCGGGAACCCCGGTCGGGGACCCCAGGTGAAGCCGGGTGAAGGCCAGCGCCTCGGCAAGGTCGGCCTCGCGTTCGGCGGCGGACATCGCCCGCCGGGTGTTGACCTCGACGACCACATGACCGTCGAACCCGCTGCCGGCCAGCCCCTCCAGCAGCTCCGCACAGGGCTGGCTGCCGCGCCCGGGCACCAGGTGCTCGTCCTTGGCGGAGCCGTTGCCGTCGGCGAGGTGGACGTGCGCCAGCCGGTCGCCCATCCGCCCCACCATCGCCAGGGCGTCGTGCCGCGCGGTGGCGGTGTGCGAGAGGTCGACGGTGAAGTGCCGGTAGTCGTCGTTGGTGGGGTCCCAGTCCGGCGCGTAGGCGAGCATCTCGCGGTCGCGGTACCGCCACGGGTACATGTTCTCCACCGCGAACCGGACGTCCGTCTCGCCCTCCATCCGCCAGATCCCGCGGACGAACTCCCGCGCGTAGCTGCGCTGCCAACGGAACGGCGGGTGCACCACCACCGTCGAGGCCCCCAGCTTCTCCGCCGCCGTACGGGCCCGCTGGAGCTTGACCCACGGATCGGTGGACCAGACCCGCTGGGTGATCAACAGACAGGGCGCGTGCACCGCCAGCACCGGCACGCCGTGGTAGTCCGAGAGCCGGCGCAGCGCCTCTATGTCCTGGCTGACCGGATCCGTCCAGACCATGACCTCGACGCCGTCGTAGCCAAGGCGCGCGGCGATCTCGAAGGCCGTCGCCGTCGACTCCGGATAGACCGAAGCCGTGGACAGCGCGACCTTCGCACCGGGAATCCGCACCACTGGCTCTGTCACGAGGGACAGCGTAAGGGCCACCCCCAACCACACGGCAGGACACCGGCCACGTCACGCCCCCTCCCCGCAACCCCTGTGACGAGGGGGAACCCGTACAACGCCTGGGACGCGACCACTCCCCCGCCACCGGATGTGATCTCCACCGCATTACCCACACCACAAGGAGCGCCCCACCAACCGGCCCCCACCGACCGGCACCCGGCGACGCTCCCCAAGGGGCGCACCCACCAGGCCGACGGAAACCGAGACGGCGGATCAGCCGCGAACGGCGCCGGGTCGGAGGGGATGTCCCGGGGTGCGCCCGCAGGATCTGGAGCAAAGCCCCGGGCATTCCTCAACTCACAAACCAGAGGCGCCCGCACCGAGGACGTACCCCGGGACAGCCCCTCCGGCCCCCACCCACCGGGCGTAGGCGAAGCGACGCCGGCCACAACGAACGGATCAGCCGACAACGCGGGGCGCCACCAAACAACACCCCGCCGCCACGGCGAGCAACCCCGACACCACCGGGCCCAGCGGAATCCCCAACTCACCCCAACCACAACGTGGGAAGCCCGCCACAAGGCAGCCTCACGGCAGAACCCTCACGGCAAGTGATCCAACCGCCGCAAAATCACCCCCTCCCGCAACGCCCAAGGACAGATCTCCAACGTCTCCACCCCGAACAGATCCATCGCCGCCTCCGCCACCAACGCCCCCGCCAGCAACTGCCGCGCCCGCCCCTCGGACACCCCCGGCAGCTCGGCCCGCTCCCGGGTGCTCATCTTGGCCAGCCGCGGCACCCACTCCTCCAACGTCTTGCGGGGCAGCTCCCGCTGGACGTACAGCCCCTCCGAGGACCGCGCCGCCCCCGCGATCCGCGCGAGCGCCTTGAACGTCTTGGACGTCCCGACGACCTGGTCCGGCGTCCCGTGGCGGGCGAAGTCGCTCACCACCTTGGCGATCCCGGCCCGCACCCGACGCCGCAGCGCCCGCACGTCCTCCGCCCCCGGCGGGTCCTCCCGCAGGTCCGACCCGGTCAGCCGCCCGGCCCCGTACGGCAGCGAGACCGCCACGTCCGGGTCCTCGTCCAGACCGTAGGCGACCTCCAGCGAGCCGCCGCCGATGTCCAACACCAGCAGCCGGCCGGCCGACCAGCCCAGCCAGCGGCGGGCGGCCAGGAAGGTCAGCCGCGCCTCGTCCTCGCCGGAGAGGACCTGGAGCATGACCCCGGTCTCGTCGGCGAGGCGGCGCAGCACCGCCTCGCCGTTGGTGGCCTCGCGGATCGCCGAGGTGGCGAACGGGAGCACGTCCTCGACGCCCTTGTCCTCGGCGACCTGCATCGCCTCCTGGATGGTGAGCACCAGGCGGTGCACGCCGTCGTCGCTTATGGCACCGTCCTCGTCGAGGAGTTCGGCCAGGCGCAGTTCCGCCTTGTGCGAGTAGGCGGGCAGCGGGCGCGCGCCGGGGTGTGCGTCCACCACCAGCAGGTGGACCGTGTTCGAACCCACATCGAGGACACCGAGTCTCATACGTGGAAACCTACTGCCGCGGCGGGAGACACTCGGCGCCGGCCGTACGCTGGACCCGTGGCAAAGACGAAACAGGCGAAGCACCAAAAAGCCGAAAAGGCCCTGAAGAAGGAAGAAAAGCGGCGCGCCAAGGACGCCGCCAAGGCCGCCGCGGCTGCCGACGCCGCCGCGGCCGCGCAGTCCGGCGACGGGGCCACGGCCGACGAGGTCGGCCTCGACTTCGCCCGCGCCTGGGTCACCTTCCCCGACCCCGGCGACGACGAGCAGCTCTTCCGCTGCGACCTGACCTGGCTGACCTCCCGCTGGACCTGCATCTTCGGCAGCGGCTGCCAGGGCATCCAGGCCGGCCGGGCGGACGACGGCTGCTGCACGCTCGGCGCGCACTTCTCCGACGAGGAGGACGAGGAACGGGTCGCCCAGCACGTGGCGCGGCTCACGCCCGACGTGTGGCAGTTCCACGACGTGGGCACCGACACCGGTTGGACCGAGGTGGACGAGGACGGCGAGCGGCAGACCCGCCGCTGGCAGGGCTCCTGCATCTTCCAGAACCGCCCCGGCTTCAAGGGCGGCGCCGGCTGCTCGCTGCACATCCTCGCGCTCCGCGAGGGCCGCGAGCCGCTGGAGACCAAGCCGGACGTCTGCTGGCAGCTCCCGGTCCGCCGCACCTACGACTGGATCGACCGGCCCGACGACAGCCAGATCCTCCAGGTCACCATCGGCGAGTACGACCGCCGCGGCTGGGGCCCGGGCGGCCACGACCTGCACTGGTGGTGCACCTCGGCGACCTCCGCGCACGGCGCCGGCGACCCGGTCTACGTCACGTACCGGCCGGAGCTGACCGAGCTGATGGGCGAGGCCGGTTACGCCAAGCTGGCCGAGCTGTGCGAGCAGCGGCTGGCGTCCGAGCTGCCGATGGCCCCGCACCCGGCCGACCCCAAGCCGCGGGCCGCCGGCGCGCAGTAACCACCGCGCCACGCCAACCGGGCCGCGGCACCGCCACCGGTGCCGCGGCCCAACTCCCGCCCACCGACGGCGAGTAGCCGCCCGCGGCCGCCCCTCGCCTCAGGTCGCCGGCCGCGTCGTCTGCCACGGCCCCGCCGGCGGAGTCGCCCGGTTACCCGCCCCGGCGCCCGTCCCCGTGCCCCCAGTGGTGCGCGCCGACGGACTCCCGGGCGCGGCCGACGGCGACGGCCGCGCGGCCCCACCCCCCGTGGACCGCGGCGTCGGATGAAACGACGGCGCAGGCGAAGGCGACGCCGACGAAGGCGAAGACGACACCGGCGACGGTGACGGCGACGGCCGCGTAGGCGCCGAACTGGGCGCCCCCGGCCCCGCCCCGGGCGCCGGCTCCGTCGCCCCGTGCCCCTCCAGCGTGATGATGGTGCCGCCGGGCTCGATGACGATCGCGGACCGCCAACTCCCCTCCGGCTCCCGGTCGTGGTCCACGTAGACCGTGATCCGCGCCTTCTGCCCCGGTTTCAACTCCCCGGCGGTATGGCTCATTTGCAACCATGGCGCGCCCGACGACGCCCGCCAGTGCACCGGGGTGCCGCCGGAGGCGCTGATCGTGATGACCGTGGTGCCGGCGTCCGGCTGCGCGGCGACCGTCAGCCGCCCCGGCCCGCGCTCCTCCCGTCCACTGGGCGGCGTCGGGCCGGCGCCCGCGCCCAGCACCGCGACGGAGACGTCGGACGCCCCCTCGCCGGCCCGGCGGTCGGGCCGCGGCGACGTCGACCGGGCGTTGCCCGCGTTCTCGTACGGGCGGCCGTCCAGCCGGTCGCCGGTCATCGCGCCCTCGACCTCGTTGGCCGCCACCGTCGTCGGCAGCGCTTCCGTCTCGCCGGTCTCCGGGGCGTTGCGGTAGGCCGCCCACAGCGCGAGCACCGGCGCGGCCAGTACGGTCGCCACGACGGTGGTGGTCAGCGCCCGGTGGCGCAGCCGCCGGCGGCGGGCGGTGCGGTCGGTGGGGGCGATGGGGAATCCCCGGCGGTCGTAGCGTGGAGAACCGTTTGCTCCACCGCTTCGGCCGCCCGGAGTCGGGCCGGCCCCGGGCACGCCCTCCGCCCGCCCCGAACGGGCCGCCCGGGCCGCCGCCAGCGCCGCACACACCGCCGAACGGTCCGCGGTGACCAGCGGCAACGCGCCCTGGGCGACCGGCGCGGTGCCCGGCCAGGGCCCGGCGGCGGTGGCCCGCTCGGCGGTCCGCCGGCACTCCGCGCAGTCGTCGACGTGCCGCACCAGCTCCCGGCGCAGCGTCGCGCCCAGCAGCATCTGACTGTCGCCGGCGAGCCGCGCGACGTCCGGGCACCGCCCGAACTCGACCACCGCCAGCGCCGCTCTGGTCCGCTCCACCTCGCAGGACGCGGCGGCCAGCAGCGTGCGGGTGGTGGTCGGGTCGGCGCCGGTCACCGCGGCGATGTCGTCCGGCGCCAGCCGGTGGCGCACCGACAGCTCCAACACCTCCCGCTGCTCGGGGGTGGTGCCGGCCGCCTCCGGCCAGGCCAGCGCGGCCAGTTCGCGCTGCCGCGCCGGGGTCCGCCCGGGATCGGCGGGGTCGGTGGCGCCCGGGCCGGCCTGTTCGGCGAGCCGTCGCAGGCACGCCCAACGGGCCAGGGCGTAGAGCCAGGGTCGGAAGAGGGTGGCGTCGTCGGGGCGCCGGCCGTGCTGGCGCTCGGCGAGCGCGAGCGTCTCGCCGAGTACGGCGGCCGCCGCGTCGTGCTCGCACAGCACGGACAGGCAGTAGGTGAACAGCCCGTCCAGATGGGGCTCGTAGCGGTCCTGGTGCTCGGGGCGGCGGGGCCGCCCGTCTGTCTGCGGCCGGTGCCGGCGCGGCTCGGCGGTGCGCGACCGGAGTGCGCCGGTGGTGTGCGTCGGGTGCTCGGGCCTGCTGCTCATCACCCCGGCGACGGTAGGCGGATGATGCAGCCACGCCCGCGCGGCAGGGTCACTTTTAACCCTTACGGGTGACCATCTCCCTCAAAAGAGGACACAGATCTGCTATTCGGCCGCGGCGCGCGCTCGGCGCACGCCACCCGGTCGGCGCACCTGCCGTCGGCACCCCCGCTGTCACACCCCGCCGCTACGGTTGGCGTCATGGCAACTCGTAAAGCGTCGGCCAAGGAGCGCCCCTCGTACCGCTGCACGGAGTGCGGCTGGACCACCGCCAAGTGGCTCGGCCGCTGTCCGGAGTGCCAAGCGTGGGGCACGGTCGAGGAGTTCGGCGGCACCCCTGCGGTGCGCACCACCGCGCCCGGCCGGGTCACCACCGCCGCGCTGCCCATCGGCCAGGTCGACGGCAAGCAGGCCACCGCCCGCTCGACGGGCGTGCCGGAGCTGGATCGCGTGCTGGGCGGCGGGCTGGTCCCCGGCGCGGTGGTGCTGCTGGCCGGCGAGCCCGGCGTCGGCAAGTCCACCCTCCTGCTGGACGTCGCCGCCAAGGCCGCCTCGGCCGAGCACCGCACCCTCTACGTCACCGGCGAGGAGTCCGCCAGCCAGGTCCGGCTGCGCGCCGACCGCATCGGCGCCCTTGACGAGGACCTCTATCTGGCCGCCGAGACCGACCTCTCCGCCGTCCTCGGCCACCTGGACAGCGTCAAGCCCTCACTGCTGATTCTGGACTCGGTGCAGACCGTCGCCTCCCCTGAGATCGACGGCGCCCCCGGCGGCATGGCCCAGGTCCGCGAGGTCGCCGGCGCGCTGATCCGGGCCTCCAAGGAGCGCGGCATGTCCACCCTCCTGGTCGGCCACGTCACCAAGGACGGTGCCATCGCCGGCCCCCGCCTCCTGGAGCACCTCGTCGACGTCGTGCTGCACTTCGAGGGCGACCGGCACGCCCGGCTCCGCCTCGTCCGCGGGGTGAAGAACCGCTACGGCACCACCGACGAGGTCGGCTGCTTCGAGCTGCACGACGAGGGCATCACCGGCCTCGCCGACCCCTCCGGCCTCTTCCTGACCCGCCGCGCCGAGCCGGTGCCCGGCACGTGCCTGACGGTCACCCTGGAGGGCCGCCGCCCCCTGGTCGCCGAGGTCCAGGCGCTCACCGTCGACTCCCAGATCCCCTCGCCCCGGCGCACCACCTCCGGCCTGGAGACCTCCCGGGTCTCGATGATGCTGGCCGTCCTGGAGCAGCGCGGCCGGATCAGCGCCCTGGGCAAGCGCGACATCTACAGCGCCACCGTCGGCGGCGTGAAGCTCAGCGAGCCGGCCGCCGACCTCGCCGTCGCCCTCGCCCTGGCCAGCGCCGCCAGCGACACCCCGCTGCCGAAGAACCTGGTCGCCATCGGCGAGGTCGGCCTGGCCGGCGAGGTCCGTCGGGTCACCGGCGTCCAGCGCCGCCTGGCCGAGGCCGCCCGGCTCGGTTTCACCCACGCCCTGGTCCCCAGCGACCCCGGCAAGATCCCCGCCGGCATGCGGGTCCTGGAGGTCGCCGACGTCGGCGAGGCGCTGACCGTGCTGCCCAAGCGGGTCCGCCGGGAGGCCCCGCGGGAGCAGGAGACGCGCCGGTAGACTTTGCCCCGGTCTCGCCCGTCACCGCCGTCCCACCGCCGGCTGCGTAGCCCCTGGGTACTCTCCTCGTGATACGCACCGCGGCACCGGCCGGGCGGCCCGGACCGACAGACCATGCGACGGAGGAGTGCAGTGGCAGCGAACGACCGGGCGTCGTCTCCCGGCAGGTCGGCAGGGACCGGCACCGAGAGCCTGATGCGCGCCACGCTGAGCGCCGTCGCGCCCGGTACGGCCCTGCGCGACGGCCTGGAGCGCATCCTCCGCGGCAACACGGGCGGCCTGCTCGTCCTGGGCTTCGACAAGACCGTCGAGTCGATGTGCACCGGCGGCTTCGTCCTCGACGTGGAGTTCACCGCCACCCGCCTGCGCGAGCTGTGCAAGCTGGACGGCGCCCTGGTCCTCGACAAGGACATCACCAAGATTCTGCGCGCCGGCGTCCAGTTGGTGCCGGACGCCTCCATCCCCACCGAGGAGACCGGCACCCGCCACCGCACCGCCCAACGGGTCTCCATCCAGACCAACTTCCCGGTGGTCTCGGTCAGCCAGTCCATGCGCCTGATCGCGCTCTACGTGGACGGCGAGCGCCGCGTGCTGGAGGAGTCCGCCGCGATCCTCTCCCGCGCCAACCAGGCGCTGGCCACCCTGGAGCGCTACAAGCTCCGCCTCGACGAGGTCGCCGGCACCCTCTCCGCCCTGGAGATCGAGGACCTGGTCACGGTCCGGGACGTCTCCGCGGTCGCCCAGCGGCTGGAGATGGTCCGCCGGATCGCCACCGAGATCGCCGAGTACGTCGTCGAACTGGGCACCGACGGCCGCCTGTTGGCCCTCCAGCTCGAAGAGCTGATCGCCGGCGTGGAGCCGGAGCGCGAGCTGGTCGCCCGGGACTACGTCCCCGAGCCCACCGCCAAGCGCTCCCGCACGGTCGCCGAGGCGCTGGCCGAGCTGGACGCGCTCACCCACACCGAGCTGCTCGAACTCCCCATCGTGGCCCGCGCGTTGGGCTACAGCGGCTCCCCCGAGACGCTGGACTCGGCGGTCTCGCCGCGCGGCTTCCGGCTGCTGGCGAAGGTCCCCCGCCTCCCCGGCGCGGTCATCGACCGCCTGGTGGACCACTTCGGCGGCCTCCAGAAGCTCCTCGCGGCCAGCGTCGACGACCTCCAGGCCGTCGAGGGCGTCGGCGAGACCCGCGCCCGCTCGGTCCGCGAGGGCCTCTCCCGCCTGGCGGAGTCGTCCATCCTGGAACGGTACGTCTAACGGAGCCCCGACGGGGCGGCGGGCGGGCCGGACCGCAACGCCTCGCTACGCATCGCCCGACGGCGCGGGGGCGGTTGCGCCCCGCGCCGTCGCGCCCGCGGAACGGGAATACCCTCCCCCCGCCCGCGCGTTGAGGGCCCCACAGGGGGCGCTCGCGTCCCCTACGGGATGCGTTCGGCACCCCCCTAAGGCCCACCCCACCCCACCCCGCCCTCCAGCCCCCGCCTACCCCAGCACCGCCGCCTCCTTCTCCGCCGGCAGCCCCACCGCCGGCTTGCCCGGCCGCTGCGGCGCCACCCCGCCGATGCTCCGCAGCCACTCCCAGGTGTCCGCCACCGTCTCGGCGACCGGCCGGCACCGCAGCCCGGCCGCCAGCGCCTTGCCGACATCGCCCCCGTAGAACGCCTCGCAGTCCGGCCCGCCCTGCGGCAGCCAGATCGGCAGCTCGGTCCAGGGCGCGATGCCCGCCGCGAGGACGTCCTCGGGCGCCGTCCAACGGAGTTCGGCCGACGAGCCGGTGGCCCGTACGCAGCTCTCCAGCAGTTCGCCCATCGTGGCGTGCCCCGGCTCGCTCACCAGGTTGT
The DNA here is from genome assembly GCF_042798755.1 of Streptomyces sp. NPDC057743. Taxonomy (NCBI): domain Bacteria; kingdom Bacillati; phylum Actinomycetota; class Actinomycetes; order Kitasatosporales; family Streptomycetaceae; genus Streptomyces; species Streptomyces sp. NPDC057743. The sequence goes on along the minus strand of NZ_JBHVJX010000045.1, from coordinate 31,309 downwards.
AGCCGCCGGACCGCCCGCCCCGTACGGCGTTGAGGATCCACTCCGCCAGGTCGCGGGCGTCGATGTACTGGAGCGCCAACTCGCGCGGGCCCGGCGCGAAGACCGGGCCGCCGCGGGCGATCCGGGTCAGCCACCACGGCAGCCGCCCGATGTTCTCGTACGGGCCGAGGATCAGCCCGGGGCGAACCAGCAGCGCCCGGTCCGAGAACGCCTCGATCGCGGCGAGTTCGCCGCCCCGCTTGGCCCGCGCATAGTCGTCGGCGTCGGCGTCGTCCGGGCAGCCCTCGACCAACGCGGCCGTCTCGCTCATCCGTTGGGCCAGCGGAGAGGCGTAGACCGAGATGCTGGAGACGTAGGTGTAGTGCCCGACCCGGCCGGCCAGCAGCCGGGCGGCGTCCCGGACCGCCACCGGCGCGGCGCTCCAGGTGTCCACGACGGCGTCCCACTCGCCGTCCTCCAGGGCGGCCAACCCGCCCGCCGCCAACCGGTCGCCGTGCCGCACGGCGACCCCCTCGGGCGCCGCGTGCCGCCCTCTGTTGAAGACCGTCACGTCCCAACCCCGGGCCAGCGCCGCCTCGGCGACCGCCCGCCCCACGAACTCCGTACCGCCCAGAATCAGTAGCCTCATGACGGCGACTGTGCCGCAGCGGGCCGGACGTCACCAGCGGCGCACGCTCTCAGCGAATCCCCTACGGGCGGAACTTCCGGAGGCGCCTCCTCCGGGACGGCCCGTCAACTCCCAACGGCAGCCCCGCTACAGCGGTCCGGAACGGCAGCCCGACCCCCGGCCCGACCGGCAGCCCGCGCCACCGCCGCCGGCCGTCAGCCCTTCGCCAGCTCGAACGACGTCTTGGCCGCCGTCAGCCCGGGAACCTTCGCCTCGATCAGGTACCTCCCGGCCGGCACCGCCGCCGCGCTCGGCGTCGCGCACTGGGGGCCGCTGGCCCGGCGGTCCCACTCGACGGTGCGGGTCACGGTGCCCTTGGCGGGCACCTGGACCAGCGCCGGGGAGCTGTTGGACGGGCAGTCGTCGGAGGCCCACACCCGGTCGTCGGCCGCGGCGTCGTTGATGGTGAGCACCGTCGCCTTGCGCCCGAGGTCCACCTTGCAGGCGGCGCCGCCGGAGTTGGTCACCTTCAGCTCGAACTTGGGCTTCTCGTCCGGCGGGTAGGAGTCCTTGAGGCTGCGCAGCGCCAATTCCACCGTTCCGGAGGTGCAGTTGGGGAGGGCCGCGCCCGCCGCGACGGGGGCGTCGCCGCCCGCCGGCTGACCGATCGGGATACCACCGGTGGCGGCGCCACCGGCCGCCGAACCGCCGCCGGAACCACCGCTTCCGCCACCGACCGCGCCGACACCGCCCGCGGTCCCGCCACCGGAACCACCGCCCGACCCGGACGCCCCGCCGGCGCCCGACTCATCGCGTCCGCCCGGCTTTTGACCGATCGCCGGCCCGCTCGGCGCGGGCCCCGGTGTGATGGAGGCGGCGGGCCCGGACCCCTGCGCGCCCTTGCCCTCGCTGGCCGTCTTCTCGTCGCCGCCGCCCCACGTGAGGATCCACACCACCAGGGCGATCAGGAGGACGGCGACGGCCAGCGCAACGGCCCTCCGCCGCCAGTAGATGGAGGACGGAAGCGGCCCGATCGGATTGCGCAGTGATCCCACGCGAAAACTCTACGAGAGATCCGGACCGGCACCGGCCAGTACCCGCCGCATCAGACTGCAACTTTTCCCATCATCAGCCCGGTGACCCTCCGCGGCGCCCCTCCCCAACGCCCGTGCGCCGCCCAACGGGACAGCGGCACGGCACAACGGGAGCGCACCGGCACGCCCCCGCGCCCACCGTCGCGCCGCACGCCTACGCCCACCACTCTTCCTTGTGGCCGAAACCCCGCGCGTTGTCGATCAACCGCAGCCAGTCCGGGCGCAGTTCCCACAGCGCGGTCCGCTCCAGGGCCGCGCGCAGCCGCTCGTCGGCCGCGACGAAGGGGAAACGGGCCGTGTAGACGCGCCACCCGGCCTCCCGCTCGTCCCCGCTCAACGGGCGGCAACCACCCCGCCCCTGAATCCCGGTCAGCCCGCTCCACTCCTGGCCGTCCCGCTGCACCGTGAACGCCACCCGCGCACCGGGCTCGCTCAGGGCCCGGCCGTGCCGGGTGCTCGTAGCGGTGACGAAGTACAGCGTCGGCGCCCCGTCGGCAGCCTCCCCGGCCGCGTAGAGCACCGCGCACGCCTGCGGTCCGTCCTCGTCCGCGTACGCCAGCGTCACGGTGGTGTGCCCGTCCAGTGCCCGCCGGATACCGTCCGGGCACGCCGCGCCCCCGGTGTCCCCGGCGCCCCGGGCCCCGCCCCTCTGCCCGTCGCTCGCCCGCTTCTCCACACTGCCGCCCGCGCCGCCCATGTCACTCACGCCACCCATCCTCGTACGCCCCCGCCGCCCCATGCGCACCGCCCGCCCCTTCCTGCGTGTGGGTGGGCGCGCGGCGGGGCGGGGCGGGTGCGTTTCTCGGGGGCGGGCGGGCGTGCCAGGATCGGCACTGCCATGACTTCCACGCCTGCCATTCCCAGTGCCATGACCGCCGCCGCCGAGAACGCCTCCGCCGCCGCATCGGCCGCGGAGGCCGCGGACGGGACCGGGCTGCACCGCCCCGTCACCGACTGGTTTGCCGAGCACGCACGCGACCTGCCCTGGCGCCGCCCCGAGGCGGGCGCGTGGGGTGTGATGGTGAGCGAGTTCATGCTCCAGCAAACGCCGGTCAGCCGCGTGCTGCCGGTCTACGAGCAGTGGCTGGCCCGCTGGCCGCGGCCCGCCGACCTCGCCGCGGAGCCGCCCGGCGAGGCGGTGCGCGCCTGGGGCCGGCTCGGCTACCCGCGGCGCGCGCTACGGCTACACGCCGCGGCCTCCGCCATACAGGAGCGCCACGGCGGCGACGTCCCCCGTGAGCACGCCCAACTGCTGGCGCTGCCCGGCGTCGGCGAGTACACCGCGGCGGCCGTCGCCTCCTTCGCCTACGGGCAGCGGCACGCGGTGCTGGACACCAATGTGCGGCGGGTCTTCGCCCGCGCGGTCACCGGCCGCCAGTACCCGCCGAACGCCACCACCGCCGCCGAGCGCAAGCTGGCCCGCGCCCTGCTCCCCGAGGACGAGGGCCTCGCGGCCCGTTGGGCGGCGGCCACCATGGAGCTGGGCGCGCTGGTGTGCACCGCCCGCGCCCCGGAGTGCCACCGCTGCCCGATCGCCGCGCAGTGCGCCTGGCGGCTGGCCGGGTCGCCGGCCCATGAGGGCCCGCCGCGCCGCACCCAGGCGTACGCCGGGACCGACCGGCAGGTGCGCGGCAAGCTGCTGGCCGTGCTGCGCGAGGCGGTCGCGCCGGTGCCGCAGGGCGTGCTGGACCAGGTGTGGGACGAGCCGGTGCAGCGGGCCCGGGCCCTGGACGGGCTGGTGTCGGACGGTCTGGTGGAGCCGCTGGGCGGCGGCCGCTACCGGCTGCCGCACTCCTGACCTGGCCGCGGCCATGGCCGAGGCGTCTGAAACACGGCGTCAGAGTCGCATATGTCACGGTCTCGTCATGTGACGTCCTCGTTGTTCTTCTCGTCTTCTCGGGCGCGGTCCCTCCCAGGGGCCGCGCCCGTCGCTCGTCCCCACCGGGACGGGAGGCGGCACGCACGCCCACCCCGCGACGGAAACCGCACGACGAGACCGCACGACGAGAACACAGAAGAGAAGCGGGACGGCCGCCCCACCGAAACCAAACCCCCGCCGAACTGGCCGGATTGCGCCCGAAGAAGGCGCGTTCCCTCGCCCGTCGGCCACCCCGGGCACACCCCGCCGCGCCCCGCAGGACCTTTGTCCCTCCAGGTGAGGGCCCGGCCTCCGTCGGGAGTATGACGCCGTCGTGGGCCCCGTCGGCCCCAGGTATGACCCCCGGCGCGCTGTTACACAACCGACGGTTTTCCGTGCACTCCCTGAGGGTCCGACGCACATTACGTCGCAACACCCCCTCCGTAGCGTCATTCCCGTGCTGGAGATGACCGCCAGCGCGGACAACGCGGGGAATCGCAAGCGGATCGGAGGCGTCGGAATGGCGACCAGCGGCGGCAAGGTACTGGACTTCGAAGAGTACGTGCGGACCCGGCAGGATGCCCTGCTGCGCAGCGCCCGGCGCCTGGTCCCGGATCCGGTCGACGCCCAGGACCTGCTCCAGACGGCACTGGTCCGCACCTACGGCCGCTGGGACGGCATCGCCGACAAGTCGCTGGCGGACGCCTACCTCCGCCGCGTCATGATCAACACCCGCACCGAGTGGTGGCGCGCCCGCAAGCTGGAAGAGGTGCCCACCGAGCAGCTCCCCGACGCCAGCGTCGACGACGGCACCGAACAGCGCGCCGACCGGGCCCTGTTGATGGACATCCTCGGCGTGCTCGCCCCGAAGCAGCGCAGCGTCGTCGTGCTGCGGCACTGGGAGCAGATGAGCACCGAGGAGACCGCGGCCGCGCTCGGCATGTCCACCGGCACCGTCAAGAGCACCCTGCACCGCGCCCTCGCCCGCCTCCGCCAGGAGCTGGAGAGCCGCGACATAGACGCCCGGGTACTGGAGCGCGGGCAGCAGGAGCAGGAGCGGTGCGCGGCCTGACCGGCGCCGACACAACGACCGACGCGCCCGGCACGGCCGGCGCGCGCGGCCCGAACGTCACCCCCGGCACGGCCGGCAACCCCGGCACGACCAGCGCGACCGGTGACGTGATCAAGCCCGACGTAACCAAGCCCACAGCCCGGCACACAGCTTGGCGCGGGACAATCTCCACAGGAGCAGCGGCCGGGCGCACGGCGACAGCGGGGTCGGCGGCTATGCGGGCGGCACGGTGAGCGGGAGCGGATTGTCCAGATACAGGCTGACCAGAAGCCTGACCAGAAGCGGTTTGACCAAGGGCGGCGCGGCCACGGCGGGCGTGGCCGCCGTCGGCCTTTTGCTGGCCGGGTGCAACCCCGGTGGCGAGGGCATACGCAAGGAAGGCGCCGCCAGCCACACCCCCGCGCCCCGGGGCGCGATGAGCGCGACCCCGGCGCCCAGCCCGAGCGCGCACTACAAGAAGGTCAACGCCGTCCAACTGCTCGCCGACGACCCCAAGGTCGGCCCGGACGTGAAGCGGGCCGTCGCCAAGCCCTGCGCCGCGCACGAGTACCCGATAGAGGTGACCTACGCCGCACTGACCGGCGGCAAGACCCCGGACGTGATCGTCAACGTGATGACCTGCGCGGACTCCGTCGGCATCGGCACGTACGTCTACCGCGCGAAGGCCGGCGCCACCGACGGGTATGACAACGTGTACGCGAACGAGCAGCCGTCGGTCTACGCCGGGGTGAGCAAGGGCGAGCTGGAGGTCTCCAAGCAGACCTACGGGCCGGGCGACAAGGTGTGCTGCCCCTCGGGGGAAGATGTGATGACGTACCGCTGGGCGAACGACCACTTCACCGAGTACGACCGGTACCACACCGACTACAGCAAGACCACCGTCGACGACACCCCGGACGGCGACGCCACCGGCGGCACCGGCGACGGCTCCACGGGATCGGAGGGCTGACACACCCCATGGCCGACACCCATGTCCTCTTCGTCGAGGACGACGACGTCATCCGCGAGGCCACGCAACTCGCGCTGGAGCGCGACGGTTTCGTGGTCACCGCCATGCCCGACGGGCTCTCGGGCCTGGAGGCGTTCCGCGCCAATCGTCCCGATATCGCCCTGCTCGATGTGATGGTCCCCGGGCTCGACGGCGTCAGCCTCTGCCGACGGATCCGCGACGAGTCCACCGTCCCCGTGATCATGCTGTCGGCGCGCGCCGACTCCATCGACGTGGTGCTCGGCCTGGAGGCCGGCGCCGACGACTACGTCACCAAGCCGTTCGACGGCGCGGTGCTGGTCGCCCGGATCCGCGCGGTGCTGCGCCGCTTCGGTCACGCCAGCGGGCCGGATCGCGCGGGCGCGGCGGCCGCGGAGGACGACGGCCTGACCGAGACCGTGCTGCGCTTCGGCGACCTGGAGGTCGACACCGAGGGCATGGAGGTCCGCAAGGGCGGCGAGACGGTGGCGCTGACGCCCACCGAGATGCGGCTGCTGCTGGAGTTCTCCACCGCGCCCAACACCGTCCTCTCCCGCGACCGGCTGCTGGAGCGGGTCTGGGACTACGGCTGGGGCGGCGACACCCGGGTCGTCGACGTCCACGTCCAGCGGCTGCGCGGCAAGATCGGCCAGGACCGGATCGAGACGGTCCGCGGCTTCGGATACAAGCTGAGAGGCTGACTCCGCAGGTGGTCAGGCTGGCCCTGCGAACGGGCCTGAGATGGAAACTCAGCGCCGCGATCGCGCTCGTGGGGGCGCTGGTCGCGGTGGCGTTGAGTCTTGTCGTGCACAACGCCGCGCGGGTCTCCATGCTCGACAACAGCCGCGATGTGCAGATCGAGCGGCTCAACTTCACGCAGAAGATCTACGAGTCCACCAACCGCCTCCAGTTCGGCGCGAAGATCGACGATCCGGCGCTGCCGAAGGCGCTCCGCAAGGAGGTCGCGGAGGGCGACCGGGCCACGTTCCTGGAGGACACCGGGCAGACCGCGCCCGAGGTGTGGGCCGCCTCGCCGCTCGGCAACGGGCGGGTGCTGTCGATCCACGACCGCTTCCCCGATCGTTTCCAGGTGCTGGACGACCTGGACCAGGCGCTGTTGATCGGCTCCACGGCGGTGGTCGTGGGCGGGTGTGCGCTGGGTGTGCTGGTCGGTGGGCGGCTGTCGAAGCGGCTGCGGAAGGCCGCGGCGGCGGCCGGGAAGCTGGCGGACGGGGACACCTCGGTGCGGATTCGCGACGAGGTGGGCGGGGGTCGGGTCCGCGACGAGACGGACGATCTGGCGTGGGCGGTGGACGCCATGTCCGACGCGCTCCAGCAGCGCATCGAGGCGGAGCGGCGGGTGACCGCGGACATCGCGCACGAGTTGCGGACGCCGGTGACGGGGCTGTTGACGGCGGCCGAACTGCTGCCGCCGGGGCGGCCGTCGGAGCTGGTGCGGGATCGGGCGCAGGCGATGCGGACGTTGGTCGAGGACGTGTTGGAAGTGGCGCGGCTCGACGGGCATGCCGAGCGGGCCGAGCTGCAGGACGTGCTGCTGGGCGAGTTCGTGTCGCGGCGGGTGCGGGCGCTGGATCCGGGGGTCGTGGTCGACGTCCTGCGCGATGCCGAGGTGTCGACGGATCCGCGGCGGCTGGAGCGCATCCTGGGGAACTTGATCGCCAATGCGACGCGGCACGGGAAGCCGCCGATCGAGGTCACGGTGGAGGGGCGGGTCATCCGCGTGCGCGATCACGGGGTCGGGTTCCCGGAAGCGTTGCTGCGGGAGGGGCCGAGTCGGTTCCGTACCGGGAGCAGCGATCGGGCCGGGGTCGGGCACGGGCTGGGGCTGACGATCGCGGTGGGGCAGGCTCGGGTGTTGGGGGCGCGGCTGACGTTCCGCAACGCGGATGAGTTGACGGATGGGTCCACGGGGGCGGTGTCGGTGCTGTGGCTGCCGGAGAACGCGCCTACGGCTACCGGGAGTTTCCCGGTGATCCAACTGCCGGATCGCTGAGCGGCTCGGTTCCGCTTGGTGGGGGCTGACGTGGCCTCGGCTTCTCGCCGTGGGTGGGGCCGGAGGGGCTGCCCCGGGGTACGTCCTCGGTGCGGGCGCCTCTGGTCAGTCAAGTGAGGAATACCCGGGGCTTTGCTCCAGATCCTGCGGGCGCACCCCGGGACATCCCCTCCGGCCTACGCCGTCGCCGACTTTCCCGCCGACTCTCCTGCCACTTCGCACCAGACCGTCTTGCTCGCCCCCTCCTGTCGTACGCCCCACCGCAGCGCTACGGCGTCCAACAGCGCTATCCCGCGCCCGTTTTCGTCGTCCACGGCCGCCTGGAGGAGGACGGGCAGGGCGCGCGGGTCCGGGTCGGTCACCTCGATCCGCACCCGCCCGTCGACGGTCTGCGTTACGTGGACGCTGACGGGCGTGCCCTCCCCCACGTGCCGGATCACGTTCCCGACCAACTCGCTGACGCAGAGCTCGACTTCGCACGATGCTGACGTACCGAGGTGCGCCCGCACGGCCCGCCGCAGCAACGGGACCTCCTTCGGTACGGCGAGCAGCCGGACGGTCATCACTCCCCGGCCGCCTTGTGCAGGGCTTCGGTGAGTTGGCGCGCGGTCGCCATGTTGCAGTTGCCGAGCGCGACGAGCGGAGGCGAGTACGTCCCCGCGAACGACGGCAGATCGACGCCCAACGACGGCAACGTGATCCCGTTTTCCCGCAACGCCGCCTTGAGCCCCTCGGTGCATTCGTGCACGTCATCCATGGGTGTTCACCTTTCTGTGCGCATCGTGACGAACTGCTCACAGCGTGGCGTCGGGCGTCGTACTTTGGAAGCGCATCGGCCTTGCAGGCCCAACGAGCAAGTGGTGGTGGTGGTGGTGAGTCATGTCCCCGCGGAAGGATCCCGACCCTTCTTCCAGCGTCCCGTGCTTCTACGGAGCCGAACTGCGCTTCCTGCGGGAAAGTGCTGGCCTCACGCAGGAGCAGTTAGTGGAGGGCAGTTTCCGCGGAGCCCCCCTCCTCAGCAAGATCGAACGCGGCGAGCTCGGCATGCCGATGGACCTGGCCATCCACATCGACAAGAAGCTCAACACGGGCGGCTTCTTCCAACGCCACTGCGAGAACGTCCAACAGGCCCGTCGCTCGGGCATCGCCGCGTACTTCGCGGACGTCGTCGAGATGGAGGAGCGCGCGACGACGATCGAAGAGTGGGCGCCCGGCGTCTTCCCCGGACTTCTGCAGACCGAGGCATACGTCCGGAAGCTCATCCGGATGGGCAAGCCCTGGATGAAATCCGCCGGGATCGAAGATCTCGTCCGCGGTCGTATCGCTCGCGCCAAATTCTGGAAGCACGACGACCGCGCCTACTACTGGGGCGTCCTCCACGAGTCGCTCATCCGCCGGCCGTCCCTTCCACCTGACCAAATGGCCACGCAGCTAGAGCACATCATCGCGATGACCCAGTCCTCCCGATGCGTCCTCCAACTCCTGCCTGAAGCCAAGGCAAGTGACCCCCTGATGATGGGCGACCTGCGGATCATGACCTTCCCGGACGCACCCCCCATCGCCTACACCGAGAACGTTCACAGCGGCCAAGTCATCGACTTTCCACCGCTCGTGACGGAGTACCGAAGGTCGTACGATCTGCTGAGGGCCGCCGCACTGCCGCCTGAGGCGTCCCTAGCCATGATCGAAGATGCGGCAAGGGGCTACCGAGATGAAGCGCAGCAACAGGATTGACCTGGGCACGGCCACCTGGCGCAAGAGCAGCTACAGCAACCCTGACGGCGGTAACTGCATCGAAGTCTCCGACGACTTCCTCACCGCCGCCACTTGGCGCAAGAGCACCCACAGCAACGCCGAAGGCGGCGAATGCATCGAGGTCTCCGACGACTTCCTCGCAACTGCTGCTTGGCGCAAGAGCACTTACAGCAACCCCGACGGGGCCAACTGCATCGAGGTATCGGACAGCCTCCCCAACCTCGTCCCCGTCCGGGACAGCAAAACCCCCCACGGGCCGGCGCTCGTGTTCCCCGCCGCCAACTGGTCCGCGTTCGTCGCGGCCGTCAAGAGCGGCCAACTGGCCGGCGCCTGAACGGAGAACGGCCCCTGGGGCGCGTAACAACACGCGCCCCAGGGGCCGTTCACGTATCTGCCGACGGGCGTCAGACGGCCACCGGCTCCGACTCCGCGGCCGCCGCCTTGGCGGCGTCAGGGGCCGGGCCGCTGCCCCGCAGCGGGACCTCCTTGAGGAACCACGCCGCGGCGAAGCCGATGACGCTGACCAACGCGCCCCAGAAGAAGACCTGGTGGGTGCCGGAGGACACCGCGTGGGCGTACGCGTCCTTCACGGCGGCCGGCAGGTGCGGGAGGGCCTTGGGGTCCATCTGGGCGCCGCCGGTGGTCATCTTCTCGCCGGCGACGGGGCCCAGCTTGTCGATCATCGTGGTCTTCACCTGGGTGGAGAAGACCGCGCCCATGATTGCGACGCCGAACGAGCCGCCGATGGTCCGGAACAGGGTGGCCGACGAGGAGCCGACGCCCATGTCCCGCATCTCGACGCTGTTCTGGGCGATCAGCATCGTGGTCTGCATCAGGAAGCCCATGCCGGCGCCGAGCACGGCCATGTAGAGGCCGGACGTGAAGCGCGTGGTGGTGGTGTCCATCAGGGACAGCAGCACCAGGCCCGCGGTGATCAGGCCGCCGCCGACCGTCACGAAGATCTTGTACTTGCCGGTCGTGGTGGTGATCCGGCCCGCGAAGAGCGAGACCGCCATCATCGACAGCAGCATCGGCAGCAGCAGGAGGCCGGAGTTGGTCGCCGAGGCGCCCTGGACGGACTGCTGGTACAGCGGCAGGAAGGTCATCGACCCGAACATCACGAAGCCGACCAGGAAGCCGATCACGGTGACGAGCGAGAAGTTGCCGTTGCGGAAGATGCGCAGCGGCACGACCGGGTCGCTGACCTTGCGCTCGACGAGGACGAAGGCGACCAGGGCGACGACGGCCAGGACGCCGAGGCCCACGATCTGCTTCGACAGCCAGTCGTACTGGGTGCCGCCCCAGGTGGTCAGCAGCACCAGCGAGGTGATGCCGATGGTCAGCAGGGCCGCGCCCGCGTAGTCGATGCGGGTCTGCGAGCGCTTCTTCGGCAGGTGCAGCACGGCGGTGACCATGACCAGGGCGATCGCGCCGAGCGGGAGGTTGATGTAGAAGCTCCAGCGCCAGCCGAGGTGGTCGGTGATGGTGCCGCCGACCAGCGGGCCACCGATCATCGCCACGGCCATGACGCCGGCCATCATGCCCTGGTACTTGCCGCGTTCCCGCGGCGGGATCAGGTCGCCGATGATCGCCATGACGCCGACCATCAGACCGCCCGCGCCCAGGCCCTGCACGGCGCGGAAGCCGATCAACTGGCCCATGTCCTGCGCCATGCCGGAGAGCGCCGAGCCGATCAGGAAGATCACGATGGACGTCAGGAAGACGCCCTTGCGGCCGTACATGTCGCCCAACTTGCCCCAGATCGGGGTGGAGGCGGCGGTGGCCAGGGTGTAGGCGGTGACGACCCACGACAGGTGGGACAGGCCGCCCAGTTCACCGACGATCGTCGGCATCGCGGTGCCGACGATCATGTTGTCCAGCATCGCGAGCAGCATCGCGATCATGAGCGCAAAGAGCACCACCCGGACACTGGCCGGCTTTCTGCCCGCCGCCTCGTCCGGTATTTCCCCCGTCGGGGTCGCTGTGCGCGACATCCCCATCACTTCCCCATCGTTCTTACTTACTTGCCGCCCGGCTAGTTTTGTACGGTGAGAAGGTAGAAGAGTCACTAGCCGGGCGTCAAGTAAGTTTTTTGCGCCGGGGGTGGGTAGGTCCCTGACCAGCAGGGCAGCAGATGATTGCGGGGGAAGCGGGCCGCGACCCGACCTGGCCCCGCACCGACAACGCCGTCACGCAGGAGAGCAGCATGAGCAGCGCAACACCGTCGCGCAGGGGGAACACCCGCCAGCGCATCCAGGACGTCGCCCTGGAGCTGTTCTCCGAACACGGTTATGAGAAGACCTCGTTGCGGGAGATCGCCGAGCGGCTGGACGTCACCAAGGCGGCGCTCTACTACCACTTCAAGACCAAAGAAGACATCGTCATCAGCCTCTTCGAGGACCTGTGCCGGCCCATCGACGAGCTGATCGTCTGGGCGGGGGAGCAGCCGCGCACGCTGGAGACCAAGCAGGAGGTCATCCGGCGCTACCACGAGTCGCTGCGGGCCTCCGAGGATCTTTTCCGTTTCATGCAGGAAAACCAGGCCGCGGTGCGGGAGTTGACGATCGGCCTGCGCTTCAAGGAGCAGATGCTGACCCTCTACGACCTGCTCAAGGAGAACGACGCGGAGCTGGTCGACCAAGTCCGCTGCCTCACGGCGCTGTTCACCATGCACGCGGGCATGTTCGCGATGCAGAACGTCGTGGGCGACCCCGAGGAGAAGCGCGAGGCCATCCTCAGGGTCGCCACGGAACTGGTCACGGCGGCAAACCCGCCGGGCCGCCGGCCAGCCTGACCGGACTCAGCTCAGACGGCGTCGCCGTGAGCCCGCAGGAATCCGGTCGGCTCGATGCCCGACCCGTAGTTGGGGCCGGTGCGGACCTCGAAGTGCAGGTGCGGGCCGGTGGAGTTGCCGGTGCTACCGGACAGACCGATCTGCTGGCCGGTCGAGACCTGCTGGCCGACGTGGACCTGGATCTGCGACAGGTGCGCGTACTGGGTGTACATCCCGTTGGGGTGCTTGATCACGATCGCGTTGCCGTAGGCGGGACCGTCGCCGCCGCCGTTCGGGCCGGCCTTGACGACCGTGCCCTTGTGGACGGCGTTGACCTTGGTGCCGGTCGGCACGACGAAGTCCTGACCGCTGTGCTTGTGCGACCAGTGGCTGCCGGCGATGCCGAACGGCTGGCCGATGGTGTAGTTCTCGACCGGCTTGACCCAGCCGTTGGCCTTCTTCGCGGCGTCTTCCTTGGCCTTCGCCGCGGCGGCCTTGGCGTCGGTGGCGGCCTTGGACTGCGCCTCGGCCTGGGCGGCGACGGTCTTGCCGGTGCCCGCGGAGAGGCTCAGCAGCCCACCGTCGGCGGCAGCGGCGACACCGGCGCCCAGCGCGGCGGTCAGACCGGCACCGGCGGCCACGACGGCCACCCGGTTACGCAGCGCGGACTTGGCGGTCTTCTTGGAATTGCGTATCGCGGCAAACTTCGACATGCGGGTTTTTCCTCCAGCGAGAAGTGAATGGGTTTTCCCGGCTGCGGACCGGGATCGCCATTCCTTGGTAACCCGCCTCAGCGCTGCCGCCAAGACCCGCTTTCTACTACCGGGGACGGTAGTGATCGGGACGCCCTCGGGGGGCCTCGCCGCCGGCGCGGGAGGACCCTAACACCTCATCCCACCTGCACTTTTATGCAGTGATGGGGTCTTCCGCCACCGCCCCACAATTCCCCTACTCCCGCTAGTAGGGGGTGAATTCCTGTGCCTCATGTCACGAGATTCGACCGCTTTTACGTGACCCGGGTTACACGTCACCCAAGGGCAATGTGACCCGCGTTACGGGAATTCGTGTGACCCGCGTTACCCAATTCGGCATGCCCCGCCGCCCGGAAATACGAAAACGCCTGACCGGGCCCCGCCGGCGCCTCTAACCTGATCCGGTCAACACCACAGTCAGCACCGGCCAGGGGGAGGGCGGTCAAGCTCATGGACCCGTCAGCACTGGGCGCCCGGCTCGCGTCCGGCGTCGTCGCACCGCTCGTCAAGAAGCTCTTCGTCCAGGAGGGGCCGGGCGCCGGCGTGGTGGACGCCCCGGTCCGCGTCTCCGCCCTCGTCTCCTTCAAGGGCGAGCGACGCACCCTCACCGAGCGGGACCTCCGCAAGGTGGCGGGCGAGCTGGTGCGGCGCGCCGTCCGCTCCGCCCCGCCCGGCGAGCGCCCGATCCCCGAGGACGACGAGCCCGTGGTGGCCGCCGCCCTGGCCACCACCCTCGCCGCGCTCGGCACCCTCACCATGGACGACGTCCAGGCCGTCCACCTGGGCCCCACCGCCCTCGCCGACCACCTGCGTAACGCGGCCCCTCAGGCGACCCTCGACCTCTCCCAGGACGCCGAACTCCTCCACCACACCCTCCTCACCACCGCCTGCCTGCACGTCATCCACTTCTTCACCCAGCGCTCCACGTTCATCGCCCGCACCCTCGTGCAACAGAGCCGCACCCTGGACACCCTGGTCACGAAGATCGACGACTTCCTCGACCGACACCCGTCCCCGCGCGCCGCCGACCTCGCCTTCGAGCGGACCTACCTCGCCCACCTCGCCCGCAAGCACGGCCGCCTCACCATCTACGGCATCGACCTGCACAACTCCCCGGACCGCTGGCCCCTGGACGCCGCCTACATGAGCCTGGCGGCCACCGGCCCGAGCCGCGAGGAACACCCCTTCGAGGACCTGCCGCCCCGCGCACCGCTCCCCGCCGACCAGGCCCTCGCCGGCCGCGACAAGGTCCTGCTGCGCGGCGTCGCCGGCTCCGGCAAGAGCACCCTCGTCCAGTGGCTGGCCGTCTCCTGCACCAAACCCCTCGCCGCGACCTCCCTCCCGCACCTCTACGGCCGCATCCCCTTCGTCCTCCCGTTACGCACCCTCACCCGCGCCGGCGCGCCCCTCCCCACCCCGGACCACTTCCTGCCCGCCGTCGGCTGCCCGGTCTCCGGCGCCCAACCCGACGGCTGGGCCCACCGCGTCCTCACCTCCGGCCGCGCCCTCCTCCTCGTCGACGGCCTCGACGAGGTCCCCGAACGCGACCGCGAGGCCACCCGCCGCTGGCTCCGCGACCTCCTCGACGCCTTCCCCACCGACAACCGCTGGCTGGTCACCACCCGCCCCTCCGCGGTCCGCGACGACTGGCTCACCCCCGACGGCTTCGCCGAACTGACCCTCTCCCCCATGAGCCGCGACGAGGTCGCCGCCTTCATCACCCGCTGGCACACCGCGGCCCGCTCCGACACCGAGGACCCTGAGGAGCTCGCCGCCTACGAGGAGTCCCTCCTCACCTCCGTCCGCACCAAACCCGACCTCGGCCGCCTCGCCACCAACCCCCTGATGTGCGGCCTGATTTGCGCCCTCCACCGCGACCGCCGCGGCTACCTCCCGCACGGCCGCAAGGAGCTCTACGACGCCGCCCTGAGCATGCTGCTCTCCCGCCGCGACCGGGAACGCGACATGCGCGGCCCGGACGGCATCGAACTCCCCGACGAGCCGCAGATCCAGCTCCTCCAACGCCTCGCCTACTGGCTGATCCGCAACGGCCGCACCGAACTCGACCGCGCCCGCGCCGAACAGATCCTCACCGACGCCCTCCCCGCCGTCCCCGCCGCCGCCTCCCAGGGCCCGGCCCCGGCCGTCTTCCGCCACCTCCTCCACCGCAGCGGCCTCCTGCGCGAACCCGCCCCGGACACCGTCGACTTCATCCACCGCACCTTCCAGGACTACCTGGGCGCCAAGGCGGCGGTGGAGGACGGCGACTTCGGCCTGCTCGTCCAGCACGCGGGGGACTCCCAGTGGGAGGACGTGATCCGGATGGCAGTGGCGCACGCCCGCCCCCGCGAACGCGCCGAACTCCTGCGGGAGTTGCTCGCCAGAAACGAACTCCGCACCGACCTCCTGGCCATGGCGTGCCTGGAACATGCGACGGAGATCGACCCGACGGTGCGCGAGGAGGTCACTGCGCGAGCAGGGGCGATCTTGCCACCACGCACCCGCGAGGAATCGGACCTACTCGCCGCCGCGGGCCCGCTCGTCCTGGAGCTGCTGCCCGGCCCCGACGGCCTCGAAGACGACGAAGCCCAGGAGGTGATCATCACCGCCGCAACCATCGGCACCGACGCCGCACTGGAATGCGTCAAGCGCTTCCGGAACCACCCCTCCGCCACCGCCCGCGCCCAACTCGGTTACCAGTGGGCGAAATTCGACACCGACCGCTATGCGGAAGAAGTCATCCAACACCTCGACATTGGCACGAGCATCTCCGTCTCCTCTCCCACCGAACTGCGTGCGCTCGCCTCCCTCGGTGGCCGTCCTCGCACGACCGTCAACGGGGCGTTCACCGTCGAGGAACTCCTCGACGGGCTGCACCCCCAGCAGGTCACCAGCCTCTCGCTGACCAACAACCCGGTTATCAGCGACCTGACGTTCCTTCGAGACTTCCCAGCCCTCAAATCGCTGTCGCTCCAGGGCTGCCCCGCCGTCGAATCCCTCGCCCCGCTCGCCGGCCTCCCCCTGCGCTCTCTCGGAGTCAGCGGAGCCGGTGCCCGTGGGGTACGCACCCCACAGGTGCCCGATCGCCTGGACCGGCTGGAAAGCCTGATGCTCTACGCCCCACTTCCGCCGGAGGGCCTCGATGCCCTACCTGCGGACGCCCCGCTGACCAATCTCGCCCTCGGCGAGCACATACCTACCGACCTCACCCGCCTCGCCGCCTGGCCACGCCTGAAATCGCTCCAGCTACGGCAGCTCCCAGGCGATATCGCGCCGGACCAGTGGCACACGCTCTCCCGCCTCGACAGCCTGGAGGACTTCTCCTTCGGCCTGGCCGAGGGCGCAGGCCCGCTTCGCATTCCCGAGGGACTCCGCCTCCCTCAAGTAACGACCCTCAGCCTCATCAACACGATGCAGAGCCCCCTCCCCGAATTCGGCGAACTGCTGCGCAGCGCTCTCCCTGCCTTCCCAGGCGTCCACGAACTCCAGCTCTACGGCCTGGTCGGCGGCACCCTCGACCTCTCACCCATCGAGTCCCTCCCCGCCCTCCGAGAGCTCTACCTCTCTCTCCTCACCCCGCCCCCCGACTACGCCCTCCCACCCCACATCAACCTCACCCTCCACCCCCGCCCCCGCACCTGACGCCCGCCCAACACAAAGCCGCCCCGGGACCGTTGAACGGTCCCGGGGCGGCCCGGTGTATCAGTGGACGACTACGCGTCCTTGCTCAGGTTGGGCCCGGACCCACCCGTCGCCGACTCCACCGGCGGAGCGCTCGGCACCGCCGACTTCTCCTCGCCGCGGAAGGTGAACGTGGCGGACTCGCCCTCGCCCTCCACGTCGACGACCACGATGTGGCCCGGACGCAGCTCGTTGAAGAGGATCTTCTCCGAGAGGGCGTCCTCGATCTCGCGCTGGATCGTGCGACGCAGCGGACGCGCGCCGAGCACCGGGTCGTAACCCCGCTTGGCCAGCAGCGACTTGGCCTCGCCACTGAGCTCGATGCCCATGTCGCGGTCCTTGAGCCGCTCGTCGACCTTGTTGATCATGAGGTCGACGATCTGGATGATGTCTTCCTCGGTCAGCTGGTGGAAGACCACCGTGTCGTCGACACGGTTGAGGAACTCGGGCCGGAAGTGCTGCTTGAGCTCCTCGTTGACCTTGGCCTTCATCCGCTCGTAGCCGGTCTTGACGTCGCCCTGGGCGGCGAAGCCCAGGTTGAAGCCCTTGGAGATGTCCCGGGTGCCGAGGTTGGTGGTCATGATGATGACCGTGTTCTTGAAGTCCACGACCCGGCCCTGGGAGTCGGTCAGCCGACCGTCCTCCAGGATCTGCAGCAGCGAGTTGAAGATGTCCGGGTGGGCCTTCTCGACCTCGTCGAAGAGGACGACCGAGAACGGCTTGCGGCGCACCTTCTCGGTGAGCTGGCCGCCCTCCTCGTAACCGACGTAGCCGGGGGGCGAACCGAACAGCCGCGAGACGGTGTGCTTCTCGCTGAACTCCGACATGTCGAGGGAGATCAGCGCGTCCTCGTCGCCGAACAGGAACTCCGCCAGCGTCTTGGAGAGCTCGGTCTTACCGACACCGGACGGACCGGCGAAGATGAACGAACCACCGGGACGCTTCGGGTCCTTCAGGCCGGCACGCGTACGACGGATCGCCTGCGAGAGCGCCTTGATGGCGTCCTTCTGGCCGATGACGCGCTTGTGCAGCTCGTCTTCCATCCGCAGGAGCCGGCTGGACTCCTCCTCGGTGAGCTTGAAGACCGGGATGCCCGTCGCCGTGGCCAGGACCTCGGCGATCAGCTCCTCGTCGACCTCGGCGACGACGTCCATGTCGCCGGCCTTCCACTCCTTCTCCCGCTTCGCCTTCGCGGCCAGGAGCTGCTTCTCCTTGTCGCGCAGGCCGGCGGCCATCTCGAAGTCCTGCGAGTCGATCGCGGACTCCTTCTCGCGGCGAACGTCGGCGATCTTCTCGTCGAACTCGCGCAGGTCCGGCGGCGCGGTCATCCGGCGGATCCGCATCCGGGAACCGGCCTCGTCGATCAGGTCGATCGCCTTGTCCGGCAGGAAGCGGTCGGAGATGTAGCGGTCGGCCAGGGTGGCCGCGGCGACCAGCGCGGCGTCCGTGATGGACACCCGGTGGTGCGCCTCGTAGCGGTCCCGCAGGCCCTTGAGGATCTCGATGGTGTGCGGCAGCGACGGCTCCGCGACCTGGATCGGCTGGAAACGGCGCTCCAGGGCCGCGTCCTTCTCCAGGTGCTTGCGGTACTCGTCCAGCGTCGTCGCACCGATGGTCTGCAGCTCGCCGCGCGCCAGCATCGGCTTGAGGATGCTGGCCGCATCGATCGCGCCCTCGGCGGCGCCCGCGCCGACCAGGGTGTGCAGCTCGTCGATGAACAGGATGATGTCGCCGCGGGTGCGGATCTCCTTGAGCACCTTCTTCAGGCGCTCCTCGAAGTCACCGCGGTACCGGGAACCGGCGACCAGCGCGCCCAGGTCGAGGGTGTAGAGGTGCTTGTCCTTGAGGGTCTCGGGCACCTCGCCCTTGACGATGGCCTGCGCCAGGCCCTCGACGACCGCCGTCTTGCCGACGCCGGGCTCGCCAATGAGGACCGGGTTGTTCTTGGTACGGCGGGACAGCACCTGCATGACCCGCTCGATTTCCTTCTCACGCCCGATGACCGGGTCGAGCTTGGTCTCCCGGGCGGCCTGCGTGAGGTTGCGGCCGAACTGGTCCAGGACGAGGGAGGTCGAGGGCGTGCCCTCGGCGGGACCGCCCGCGGTGGCGGCCTCCTTGCCCTGGTAGCCGGAGAGCAGCTGGATGACCTGCTGCCGCACCCGGTTCAGGTCGGCGCCCAGCTTCACGAGGACCTGGGCGGCGACGCCCTCGCCCTCGCGGATCAGGCCGAGCAGGATGTGCTCGGTGCCGATGTAGTTGTGGCCGAGCTGGAGGGCCTCGCGGAGCGACAGCTCCAGGACCTTCTTGGCACGGGGAGTGAAGGGGATGTGGCCGGACGGGGCCTGCTGGCCCTGGCCGATGATCTCCTCCACCTGCTGGCGGACCGCCTCGAGCGAAATGCCGAGGCTCTCCAGGGCCTTAGCGGCGACACCCTCACCCTCGTGGATCAGACCCAGGAGGATGTGTTCGGTGCCGATGTAGTTGTGGTTGAGCATCCGGGCTTCTTCCTGAGCCAGGACGACAACCCGCCGCGCACGGTCGGTGAACCTCTCGAACATCGTTAATCGCTCCTCAGAGCGGTCAGGCAGTAAGGGGTCGGTCCCCTCCCTGTCCTTCCGCATGCTAGTCCCGCAGGGCGGGACAGCTCATTCCAACTGCCGACACCCGTCCGGATCACCCCGCTCCGACGGGGAAATTTACTGCCGAACAGCTGACACCTGCTCCAACTCGATGGTGCGAGACGATGTTCCCGCAGGCCAGGCATATACGCATGCCGCCACTACGCCCGTGGCGAACGCGCCCCCAGCCGGCACACCATCCACCGCCACCCAAAGTTGGCGTCGAACTGCTCGCAGCGCCGGTCACAGCGTCTCTACCCACCGAGACTTTCTTACCCTCCGGCACTGACACTCCATGCGGCGCGGCCCTTTTCCCTCCGCTACGGGCGAACACCCCCACACCCCGGAACGCACCCGCACTCCCGCCCGTAATACACGGAATGCATCACTCCGCACACCGAACGTAACCTTCCGCGCGGCCGGGAGTTGCACCGGGCATGGCCCGCGCGCTCCCGCGACCCCGCTGCCCCCTCGCCACCGTACGCCGGTGGTACGAGGAACAACTGGGCTGGCCGACCACCGGAACCGAGCCGGTGGAGCTGCTCACGGGGCTGCGCTTCGACGTCCTGGAGATGCCCGCCGACGCGGGGCACGCCGTACTGCGACGGATGCCGCACACCGGCCCGGTCGCACTGCTGCGGCCCGAACGGGGCGGGAAGCAGGCGGAGGATCGGCCGAAACTGCTCATGCTCATCGCGGCCGGCGGCGCGGAGGAACTCCCGGGAATCCTGGAGTGGCTGGAGTGGGGCACGCTCGCGGCGGACCTCACAGCACGCGGGATTGGGGGGCGGATGCCCGCGCCGGCGCTCCCCTCCAAGGGCCGCGCCTCAGGCGGCTGCGGCACTCGGGAGGCCGCGGGGTGGGTGCGGCCTCCCCAGCCTGGATACGAGGCGGAGAATTCCCTGCCCACCACGGGGATCGGGACAGGAATCGGGGACGGTGGGGGCGCCCCCGACCTCGTACGGCTCGTGAGCGCGGCGGCAACGGAGTGCCACCGGGCCCGGTTGGTACGTGCTCGTAATGGCCAATCGGATCGCGCGTGCGGCGCTCAGCCGTTGGCCTTCTCGAATGCCTCGCGAATGTCGGCGGGGACACGGCCACGGTCATTGACGTTGTAGCCGTTCTCCTTCGCCCAGGCGCGGATCTTCGCGGTGTCCGGGGAGCCGGCGGAAGCCGCCCGGGCCTTGCCCCGCCCGGAGGAACGGCCACCGGTCTTGCGCCCGGCCTTCACGAAGTCGGCCAGCGACTCGCGCAGCTTGTCCGCGTTGGCGTCGGAGAGGTCGATCTCGTAGGACTTACCGTCGAGAGCGAACGTCACGGTCTCGTTGGCCTCGCCACCGTCGAGGTCGTCGACAAGAAGAACCTGAACCTTCTGTGCCACCAGGTTTCCCTTTCATCGAATGCGGATTACGACGGAAAGCAAACCGCTTTTCCGGGGAAAACACAAACCCTTGGGTAGGGTTCACTTGCCCACAGAGCGGGGAACGCATGCTTCCGTAGCCATGAGATAGGGGAGCGATTCGGACATAGAACACTGATCACAGGTGCAGAAGCATGCGACTGTTGCCCAGGGTGTTGGGCTTCACTCGTTCGAGACCCAGGAACTCCGCTACGCCCTCGTCATAGGAACGCAGCAGTTCGCTGTACACATCCCCGTCTACGGGAGTCTCGCCGATCTCCACGAAGCCGTGCTTGGCGAAGAAGTCGACTTCGAAGGTGAGGCAAAAAATTCGCCGCACTCCGAGCCACCGCGCGGTGGCCACCAACTTGGCCAGGACCTGATGTCCGACCCCGGAACCGCGCAGCGCCGGGTCCACCGCCAGGGTCCGGACCTCCGCGAGGTCTTCCCACATGACGTGCAGTGCGCCGCAGCCGACTACTTCGGCGTCTTCGTCCCGCTCGGCCACCCAGAACTCCTGGATGTCCTCGTAAAGCGTGACCGTGGCTTTGTCGAGCAGGATCCCGTCGCGCGAGTAGGCGTCGATGAGGCGACGCACGGTGGGTACATCGCTGGTCCGGGCACGACGGACGGTGAGCCCTTTTGAATGCGCTGGCATGCCCGGACGCTATCGCCCCTTGCCGCCGGCGCCCGCTCCGGGTTCATCTCCTTCGCCGGCCGGCGCTTCATCCGCGGCTTGTGGCTGTTCTTCCTCGGCCTGTTCCCCGGCACCTTCCCGGGCCGTCGCCTGTTCTTCCGCCGCTTCGGCCGGATCATCGACCTGCACCATCCGTACGGCATCGCGGAGGGCTTGCCGTTGTTCCGGCGACATCATGCCGAAGAAGGCCACTAGTGCGGCCGCGGGGTTGTCACTGGCGGACCATGCTTCGTTCATCAGTGCGGCCGAGTAGGCGGCGCGAGTGGAGACCGCCTCATATCGATAGGCGCGACCTTCCGCTTCGCGGCGGACCCAGCCCTTCTGATGGAGGTTGTCCAATACGGTCATGACCGTCGTGTAGGCGATCGACCGTTCCTTCTGGAGATCCTCCAGAACTTCTCGAACGGTGACCGGTCGGTTCCACTCCCAGACCCGCGTCATGACCGCGTCTTCCAGATCACCCAAGCGTCTCGGCACACAAGAAGAATAGTGGGAGATGTCGCGAATGCCGGTTGATCTCGTTGCGTTTGGTCCGGAAAAAGGAAGTACGGCCCGGGACGCTCAATCCCGGGCCGTACTGAGCGGGCGGGCCGCCCGAAAAGGCGGCGGTTCAGGCTCCGGACGCCTTGGGCTCCTGCCCGGCGGCCTCCGCGCGGGCGTACGCCGCGTCGACGGCCGCGTCCTCCTTCGACTTGTTCTGACCACCCTGACTCTTCACGATCGTGACGATCAGGCAGGTGAAGGCGACTGCCATCACTACGGGCGGGAGCAGCGCGGCGACGTAATCCATGGCATGGGCCTCCTTATAAGGCGTAAGCCCGCGACAGTACCCAGCCAGGGTACGCAGCGCTCAGGCGGTGCGGGTCTCCGGGGGCGGCGCGGGCTTCCGACGGGGCGGGAACACCTCACCGGGCGTCGGGATGGGCCGGTCGGGGCGCGGCGCCTTGGGGTGCGGCGCCGGCTTCGGCGGCTCCCTGCGGGGCTCCCGGCGTGGTTCCTGTTGAGGGTCCCGCTTGGGGTCCGCCCCGGCGTCCGATCCGGCATCCGATCCGCTTGCCGGTGCGGCGCCGGCGGGGCGCGGACGCCCGCCGGTTCGACCGCCCGGCAGGGCGTCCGGGGAGCCGTCTGAGCGCCCGCCTGGCAGCGCGCGCAGGCGCGTCCGTACGGATTGTTCGGCCAGCCGCTCGCAGTGCCGCAGCAGGGCGCTGCGGCGCTTGCGCTCGGTCTCGGCGGCGGGCCGGGCGAGCAGCGAGCGCAGCGCGGCGAGGTCGTCGGGGCCGGGGACGTGGCCGGCGCCGAGCGCCTCCCGGAGCCGCGTGAGATAGCCGGCGGCGGCGCCGGGCAGGGCGTCGCGGTAGCGGGCGAGGTCGGCGAGCAGGAAGGCGCGCAGGCGGGCGCCTTCGCGGACCGCCTCGTCCACCGCCTCGGCCAGCCGTAGGTATTCCTGGACGTCCTGCGAGCGGTCCGCGCCGAGGGGGCCCAAGGGCACGGCGGGGGAGCTCGTCTGGAGGGCATGGGCGAGGGCGCGACGGAGCACACGCAACTCATCGGCGCCGAAGGCCATGCCGCCGCGGGATCCGTATGGCATTGGCATGGGGCGACTTTACGACCGAATCGGACAAAAGCCGCTTAATTCACGTGCGGTGGCGCGGCCGCGGGGCGCGCGTCACACGGGCGCGCCAGTACGGAACCGGAGCCGCCCCTTTTCCGCTTCGCCCGGTTACAGCCGCCCGACGTTGCGCTCGTAGACCAGCCGCAGGCCGATGAGGGTCAGCCAGGGCTCGTGCTCGTCGATCACCGAGGACTCGCCGAGCACCATCGGGGCCAGGCCACCGGTGGCGATCACCGTGACGTCGTCCGGGTCGTCGGCCAGCTCCCGGGCCATCCGCTGGACCACGCCGTCCACCTGGCCGGCGAAGCCGTAGAGGATGCCGGACTGCATCGCCTCGACGGTGTTCTTCCCGATGACGCTGCGCGGGCGGGCCAGTTCGATCTTGCGGAGCTGGGCGCCCTTGACGCCCAGCGCGTCCACGGAGATCTCGATGCCCGGGGCGATCACCCCGCCCACGTACTCCCCGCGGGCGCTCACCGCGTCGAAGGTGGTCGCGGTGCCGAAGTCGACGACGACGGCCGGGCCGCCGTACAGCTCGACGGCGGCCAGCGCGTTGATGATCCGGTCCGCGCCGACCTCCTTGGGGTTGTCCATGAGGATCGGCACGCCCGTCTTGACGCCCGGTTCCACCAGGACGGCCGGCACGTCCCCGTAATAGCGGCGGGTCACCTCGCGCAGTTCGTGGAGCACCGAGGGGACCGTGGAGCAGATGGAGATGCCCTCGATGTTGTCGCCCAGGTCTTCCCCGAGCAACGGGTGCATGCCCATCAACCCCTGGAGGAGCACGGCCAGTTCGTCGGCGGTGCGGCGGGCGTCGGTGGAGATCCGCCAGTGCTCGACGATCTCGTCGCCGTCGAACAGGCCAAGAACGGTATGGGTGTTGCCCACATCGATGGTCAGCAGCATGGCGATCAGCGGCCTTCGTCGTCGTGCGCGGCGGCGTCCGGGGCGCCGGTCAGGTCGTCGCCCTCGCGCAGGTCCAGGCCGATGTCGAGGACCTTGGCGGAGTGGGTGAGCGCCCCCACGGCCAGGTAGTCGACGCCGGTCTCCGCATAGGCGCGGGCGTTGTCCAGGGTGAGGCGGCCGGAGGACTCCAGGGCCGCGCGGCCGGCGACCAACTCCACGGCCTGACGGGTCTGTTCCGGGGTGAAGTTGTCCAGCAGGATCAGGTCGGCGCCCTCGGCCAGGATCGGCGGGATCTGGTCGAGCCGGTCGACCTCCACCTCGATGGGCACCCCGGGGAACTCGCTGCGCACGGCCGTGAACGCCTCCGCGACGCCGCCGGCCGCCACCACGTGGTTGTCCTTGATGAGCGCCGCGTCGGACAGCGACATCCGGTGGTTGACGCCCCCGCCGCAGCGCACCGCGTACTTCTCCAGGGCGCGCAGGCCCGGCGTCGTCTTACGGGTGTCGCGGACCCTGGCCTTGGTGCCTTCGAGGGCATCCGCCCAGGAGCGGGTCAGGGTGGCGATGCCGGACAGCCGGCCCAGGAGGTTGAGCGCGCTGCGCTCGGCGGTGAGCAGGTCGCGGGTCCGGGTGGTGACGGACAGCAGCTTCTGTCCGGGCACGACCCGCTCGCCGTCCTCCACGTGCCGTTCGACCGCGAACTCCTCGGTGCAGACGATGGACAGCACCGCCTCGGCGACCCGCAGGCCGGCGACCGTGCCGTCCTGCCGCGCCGTGAAGTCCCCGGTGGCGACGGCGTCTTCGGGGACGGTCGCCACGGTGGTGACGTCCACGCCCTGGTCGAGGTCCTCCTCGATGGCCAGGTGCGCGATGCCCTCCACCTGAACGGGGTCCAGGCCGCCGGCTACCAGGAGCGCGGCCAGGTCGGGGTCGAGCCCACAGGTCAGCGGGTCCAGCTCGTAGGCGTCGTCGTCGCCGGCGGCGCACCCGCAGGCGTCGCCGCAGCCCCCGGTGGGGACGGCATCGGGCCGGCCGATCTGGAGGAGGGGGAGGTCGTCGGGGGTGCTGCTCACGGGGTGCGCTCCGTATCGGGGAGGGGTTCGGGCTTAGGGGGCGGGTCAAACGGTCGGCGGGAAACCGGCGGTCTCGGTCGTTTGGAGGCTGAGGGTGCGGTCGGTACCGAGGACGATGCGGAAGTGCCGGCGCCAGGAGGCATCGTCGCGGTCCGGGTGGTCCTCGCGCCAATGGCAGCCGCGGGTCTCCTCCCGGAGCCGTGCGGCGGCGACCAGGACGCGGGCGACGCACAGCAGGTTGGTGGCCTCCCACGCCTCCACGCCCGGCTCGGGGGCCTTGGCGGCGGACACCGGGTCGGCGGCGGCCTCGGCGGCCTCCCGGCTGAGGCGGTCCAGGCCGTCGGCCGCCGTGGCGAGGCTGGTGGCACTGCGCAGCACACCGGCGCCGGCGGTCATGATCCGTTGGATGGCGGGACGGGCCTCGGGCACCAGGAGGGGCAGCGGGGCGCGGGTCTCCACGGGGGCGGGCGCCGGGGCCGCCGTCCCGTTGGCGACGATGTCCGCGGCGATCCGCTCCGCGAACACCAGCCCCTCCAAAAGGGAGTTGGAGGCCAGCCGGTTCGCGCCGTGCACGCCCGTGCAGGCCACCTCGCCGCACGCGTACAGGCCGGGGACGGTGGTCCGGCCGTGCAGGTCGGTGCGGATGCCGCCGGACGCGTAATGGGCCGCGGGGGCGACCGGGATCGGCTCGGTGACCGGGTCGATGCCGTGTCCGCGGCAGGCGGCCAGGATGGTCGGGAAGCGGTGCTCCCACATGTCCGCGCCGAAGTGCCGCGCGTCCAGGTACATGTGCTCGACGCCCTGCTCCTGGGAGCGGCGCATGATCGCCTTGGCCACGATGTCGCGCGGGGCCAGCTCGGCGAGTTCGTGCTGCCCGACCATGAAGCGGGTGCCGTCCGCGTCCACCAGGTGGGCGCCCTCGCCCCGTACGGCCTCGGAGATCAGCGGCTGTTGGCCCTCCGCCTCCGGCCCCAGGTAGAGCACGGTCGGGTGGAACTGCACGAACTCCAGGTCCGACACCTCGGCGCCGGCGCGCAGCGCCAGGGCCACCCCGTCCCCCGTGGAGACCGCCGGGTTGGTAGTCGCGGAGAACACCTGGCCCATGCCCCCGGTGGCGAGCACCACCGCCGGGGCGTGCACGGCACCGACGCCGTCGTGCTGGCCCTCCCCCATGACGTGCAGGGTGACGCCGGCCGTGCGGCCCTCGGCGTCCGTGAGCAGGTCCAGGACCAGCGCGTTCTCGATGGTGCGCAGGCCCGCCCACTGCTCACCCCCGCCCTCGGCCGAGAGCGCCTCGCGCTCGCCCCGCCCGTCCGCGCGCACCGCGGACACCAGCGCGCGGGAGATCTCCGCGCCGGTCGCGTCGCCGCCGGCGTGCGCGATCCGACGGCGGTGGTGGCCGCCCTCCCTGGTGAGCGCGATCTCCTCGCTCCCGGGGGCGGTGTCGAAACGGGCGCCCGCTTCGATGAGCCGGTGGACGGCGTCCGGGCCCTCGGTCACCAGGGCCCGCACGGCCTCCTCGTCGCACAGGCCGGCGCCCGCGACGAGGGTGTCGGCCAGGTGCTGCTCGGGGCTGTCGCCGTCCCCCAGGGCCGCGGCGATCCCGCCCTGCGCCCAACGGGTCGAGCCGTCGTCCAGCCGGGCCTTGGTGACGACGACGGTCCGGCGGCCGGCGGCGGCGCAGCGCAGCGCGGCGGTCAGCCCGGCGACCCCGGAGCCCACGACGACGACGTCCGCCGTGATGGACCATCCGGGGGCGGGGGCGGTGAGGCGTATGCCGGCGGGGCCGGCGGCGGTTCCGGTAGCGGTCATCGGGTCGCTCCGAGGGGGCCTGGGGGTGGGGTGGACTTCCTGGACTTCCGGGAGGGTTCCCGCGCCGTCCCAGGTGCGGGCTTCCCCTGGGAGCCGGTGTGCCGCCCCTGGGCGGTGGCCGGATGCGGGGCCCCGCTGGCGGGGAACACGAGCCGGATGTTGTCGATGAGCCGGGTGGTGCCCACCTTGGCGGCCACCGCGAGGATCGCCTCGCCCTCGAACCCGTCCGGGACCTCGGTGAAGTCCCGGGGGTCGACCAGCGCCAGGTAGTCCAGGTGGAGCGGCGGGTCCAGTTGGGCGGCGTCCTCCAGGACCGCATGGGCCGCGGCGCGGGCCACGGACGGGCCGTGCGGCGGCCCCGCGGCGGCGTAGGCGACGGCGTGCGCGTCGGCGGCCGCCCGGTCCTCTCCGAGGGCCGCCAGCGCCGCGGAGCGGTCCTGGACGGGGTGCCCGGCGGAGGCGGCGCGGGCGCGCAGCGCCTCTTCCGCGGTGAGCCGGTCGCGGGCCGCGAAGAGCGCCGCGGACAGCGCGAGCGCGGTGTGCCGCTCGGGCCCGGACAGATACCGGTTACGGCTGGAACGGGCCAGCCCGTCGGCCTCCCGGACCGTGGGGACGCCGACGATCTCGACGGGGAAATTCAGGTCCGCGGCCATCCGTCTGATCACGGCCAGCTGCTGCGCGTCCTTCTCGCCGAAGAACGCCAGGTCCGGCGCGGTCAGATGGAGCAGCTTGGCGACGACGGTGAGCACCCCGTCGAAGTGCCCGGGACGACTGGCGCCCTCCAGGACGGTGCCCATGGGGCCGGCGGAAATACGGACCTGCGGTTCGCCGCCCGGATAGACCTCGTCGGCAGATGGCGCGAAGACGGCGTCGGCGCCCGCCCGAGAGGCCAGCACCACGTCCTCGTCCAGGGTGCGCGGATAGCGGTCGAGGTCCTCACCCGCCCCGAACTGGAGCGGGTTGACGAACACCGTGACCACGACCTGACCCTGCGGGCCGACCCGTTCCCGGGCCGCCCGAACCAGGGCGGCGTGCCCGTCGTGCAGCGCGCCCATGGTCATGACGACGGCCCGTGCACCGTCGTGGCGGGGCAGCGCGCGCAGTTCCGCGGCGATGCGCACGAGTTGGGGGCCCGGCGTCGGGCTGACGGGCGAGGAGGTCATGAGTCGCCTCTGGGGGAACCGGGGTCGGGGGTCTCGGAATCGGGAGGAGTGGGGCGGGCCGAACCGGGGGCGCTGGTGGGCCCGTTGGGGGGTGTGGGCTGGTCGTCGTCCCGGTTGCCGCGACGGTTGCCGTCCCGCTCCTCGGCTCGGTCGTCGTCACGGTGCTCGCCGGAGCCCTCGTCGCGGTCGTCCTCGCGGTCGACATCGCGGTCGACATCATCGCGGTCGACGCCTGAGCCGGCCGGCGAGGTTCGCTCCTTCTTCGAGGGCGCTTCCGCCCCCGGGGACGCGTCCGGTCCGGTGGCCCCGTCCGGGGCCGGGCCCGCGAGCGCGTCCAGCAGCTCGGCGGCGAGCTCCGGCTTGAGCAGGCCGTGCGACAGCGCCCGGTCGGCCGTCATACGGGCCATGGCCAGATAGCCGGCGACGGCCTGTGGTGCGTGTTGCCGAAGTTCCGCCACATGGGCCGCCACGGTCCCGGCGTCCCCACGGGCTACCGGGCCCGTCAGCGCCGCATCACCGGACCGCAGCGCGTTGTCCAGGGCCGCGCCGAGCAGCGGGCCGAGCATCCGGTCCGGGGCCCGCACGCCGGCCTTCGTCAGCAGCTCCATGGCCTGCGTCGCCAGCGTGACCAGGTAGTTCGCGCCGATGGCGAGTGCTGCGTGGTACAGCGGACGGGCGGATTCCGCGATCCACTCGGGCTCCCCGCCCATCTCGATGACCAGCGCCTCGGCGGCCATCCGCAGTTCCTCGGGGGCGGTCACCCCGAACGGGCAGCCGGCCAGCCGCTGCACGTCCACGGACGTCCCGGTGAACGTCATGGCCGGGTGCAGCGCCAAGGGCAGTGCCCCGGCCCGGGTCGCCGGGTCCAACACCGCCGTCCCGTAGCGCCCGGAGGTGTGCACCAGCAACTGGCCGGGCCGCACGGCACCGGTCTCGGCGAGACCTCTCACCAGGTCGGCCAGGGCGTCATCGGGGACGGTCAACAACACGAGGTCCGCACGGGCGAGCACCTCGGCCGGGGCGACCAACGGGACGCCGGGCAACAGCTCGGCGGCGCGCCGCACGGAGGCGTCGGAGACCCCCGAGACGGCGACCGGACGATGCCCGGCGAGCTGGAGCGACGCGGCGAGCGCGGGCCCGACTCGGCCTGCTCCGACGACTCCGACGGTGAGTCGAGCGGGCCGGTCCTGGGCCTCTGGGGACGGGTTTGGGTTCACGTGGCGATGGCCTTCCGTTCCAGTCCGCGAGGGGTACCGGACGATTCGTCGCCATGCTACGCGAGTGCTTCCCGCCGCCCTGAGAGTCGTACGGAGGGTGAGACGAGGGTCTCGGAGGGCGTGTGCGCGCGAGCCTCGACACCGAACCGGAACGTCCTGCTCCGCGCCGGTTCGCGTTCCGCTCCGCGACGGTTCGCGCCGGTTCGCAGAGTTATCCACAGCCCTCGCGGCGGCGCGGGCGGCTGCGCAATGATCGATCCGAGACCAGCGCGCAGGGCGCGGGACGAAGCGGAGGCGGGGGCCATGAGCGAGAGCGGGAAGCACACGACCGAGGACGAGAAGCACACGACCGAGGGAAGCGGGCCGGAGGCTGCCGAGGGCGGCGGCCGCTCGGGAGACGGGAGGGACAGCCGGGAGCGGCGGTTCGCCGCGTACCGCGGCTCGGCGCGGACGCTGTCCGGCGCCCGCCCACCCGAGACGCTCGGCGAGCGCCTGGCCCGCCTGACGGCCGACGCCCCTTCCGTCTACGACCTCGACGACTGGATCGACTTCTACGGCAACGACGACGGCATCGTGGGCGAACTGGAGCGTCGCACCGCCGACGCCCTGGGCACCGAGGCCGCCGCGTTCTTCCCGACCGGCACCATGGCGCAGCAGGTGGCGCTGCGCTGCTGGGCGGGCCGCACGGGCAATGCGACGGTCGCCGGCCATCCGCTGTCCCACATGGAGGTGCACGAGCGCGACGCCTACGCGGTGGTCAGCGGCTTGCGCATGGTGCATCCGACGAACGCCCCGCGCCTGCCGACGGCCGCCGAGATCTACGACCTCCAGGAGCCGTTCGGCACCCTCGCCCTCGAACTCCCGCTGCGCGACGCCGGATACGTCCTCCCCAGCTGGGAGGAGCTGACGTCCACGGTGTCCGCCGCGCGGGACCGGGATGCGGTGGTGCACTTCGACGGCGCCCGCCTGTGGGAGTGCGGCCCGCACCTCGGCAGATCGCTACCGGAGATCGCCGCCCTCGCGGACAGCGTCTATGTCTCCTTCTACAAGTCGCTGGGCGGCATAGCGGGCGCCGCCCTGGCTGGCACCGAGGAGTTCGTCGAGGAGGCCCGCGCCTGGCGGCACCGCTACGGCGGCCAGCAGTTCCAGCAGTGGCCGACCGTGCTCGCCGCCCTGGCCGGGCTGGACCACGAACTGCCCCGGCTGCCCTCGTACGTGGCCCACGCCAAGCTGGTCGCCCGGGCACTGCGGGAGGGGCTGGCGGAGGCCGGCGTGCCGTGGTTCCGGGTGCACCCCGAGGAGCCGCACACCCACGAGTTCCAGGTGTGGCTGCCCCACCCTCCGGAGGCCCTGGACGAGGCCGCCATCCGGCAGGCGGAGGAGACCCGGACCACCCTGTTCCGCAAGTGGTTCGAGCCGGGCGCGAGCGCCCCGCCGGGTATGGCGATGACGGAGGTGACGGTTGCCTCCCCCGCCCTGGAGTGGACCGCAGAGGAAATACGCACGGCGGTGGGCGAGTTCGTCCGGCGCATCGACGGGTGACGGCGGCGGGGGCGGCGACGGCCGGGTGGCAGTGACGGCCGGGCCCGGCTACCCCACGGCCGGCCGCTGCCCGACGGGCTCCCGCACGGCGCCCGCCTTCGCGGCCAGCTACTGCGCGTCCGCCTCCTGCACAGTGCACGCCCTCACGGCCCTCGGTCGCAGCACGAGGTCCGGTGAGTTCGACACGAGGTCATGCGAGTTCGCCACCAGGTCCGGTGAGTTCGACGCCACGTCACGCGAGTTCGGCACCAGGTCCGGTGAATTCGGTACGGGTTCGGGCGAGTTCGGTACGGGGCCAGGCGGGGTCGGCACGGGGCCAGGCGGGGTCGGCACAGGGCCGGGCCGCCAAGTCGGGGCGGGACCGCGGGCGTTCAAGGAGTCGGAGGGGCGGGCCAGCAGTGCGGTGACGTGGCGCATGAGGCGGCCGTTACGCCCCCACCAGCGTTCCGCGGGATCGGTGACCACGGCCTGGAAGCGGCGCCACAGCCGGATTTCCCGGGCGGTGCGGACGGCGGCCGCATCCGGTGCGGGCGGGGCGCCCTCGCCCCGCTGAGCGGCGCGGTAACTGTCGAGGAGGTGCTGCTGCATGACGTCCATGGCCTCACTGAGCTTCTTCAGCGGTGCTGCTCCAGGGTGAGGACCGCTTTGGTCATTGACGTCAGTCGGTTGGGGCTGCAGCGGGCTCGGCGGAAGAGCC